>NZ_JBOFQF010000008.1:0-17007 GCF_051660745.1 Segniliparus sp.
GACTCCCCGTCCGGGGAGTCCACGGCGGTTTGCGCGTCGGCGGCGCCCGTCGGAGGCTCCTCCCCCGAGGAGGACACCACCGCCCCCGCCCGCACCAGGCTCACCGCGCGCAGCCCGTATGTCTCGCGCACCTTCGCCAAGAGCTCCGAGACCCCCGCCCCGCGCAGCACCGCGCCCGCGAACAACGTGAGCAGCTCCGCCTCCTTGGCGGCCTGCCTCGCCTGGCGCGCCCGCGACGTCGCGGAGTCCACCAGCGCCGCGACGGCGACGCCGAGCCCGACCATGACGAGGATCGTGACGATCTGGCCGGGGGATTTCACCGCGAAGCTGAGCAGGGGCGGCGCGAAGAGGTAGTTGAGCAAGAAGCCCGAGATCACCGCCGAGCAGGCGGCGGGCAGCATCCCCCCGAGCAAGGAGACCAGCAGCACCACCGCGAAGAACACCGCCGTCGCGCTGGTGAAGTCGATCCAGCCGCCCGCGAGCTCCAACAGCCCCGCCGCGGCGGGCGGCGCGACGACCGCCGCGGCCCAACTCGTCTTGAGCCTGTTCCTCGGGCTCGGCCGCCAGCTCCGGCGGCTGCCCGCCTCCTCGTGGGTGACCATGTGGACGTCGATCTTCCCCGACTCCCGCACCACCCGGATGCCGATGCCCTCGTCGAAGAGATGCGCCAGCTTCGAGCGGCGGGAGGTGCCGAGCACCAGCTGCGTCGCGTTCACCCCGCGCGCGAACTCCAACAAGGTCGTGGGGACGTCGTCGCCGACCACCGTGTGCAACGAGGCCCCGACGCTCGCCGCGAACTCCCGCAGCCGTCCGCGCTCCGCCTCGCTCGCCCCGGCGAGCCCGTCCCCTCGGGCGATGTGCAGCACCATGAGCTCGGCGCTGGACTTCGAGGCGATGCGCCTGGCCCGACGGATCAACGTCTGCGACTCCGCGCCGCCGGTGACGGCGACGATCACCCGTTCACGGGCCTCCCAGGTCGCGGTGATCTGGTGGTCTTTGCGGTATTTCGACAAAGCCGCGTCGACCTGGTCGGCGAGCCAGAGCAAGGCGAGCTCCCGCAACGCGGTCAGATTGCCGGGCCGGAAGTAGTTCCGCAGCGCCGCGTCGACCTTCTCCTGCGCGTAGATGTTGCCGTGGGACATGCGGGAGCGGAGCGCCTCCGGCGTGATGTCCACGAGCTCGACCTGCGCCGCCGAGCGCACGAAGACATCGGGGACGGTCTCCTGCTGGGTCACGCCGGTGATCTGCGCGACCACGTCGTTGAGGCTCTCAAGGTGTTGGACGTTCACGGTGGAGAGCACGTCGATCCCCGCTTCGAGCAGCACTTGGACGTCCTGCCAGCGCTTCTCGTTGGCGAGTCCGGGCGCGTTGGTGTGGGCGAGCTCGTCGACCAGGGCGAGCCTCGGCTTGCGGCGGAGCACCCCCGCGAGGTCCATCTCCTCCAGCACGGTGTCGCGGTACGGGACCTGGATCGTCGGCACCTGCTCGAGGCCGTCGACCAGCTTCGAGGTCTTCGTCCGGCCATGGGTCGCCACCACGGCGACCACGACGTCGGCGCCCCGCTCCTGACGGCGGTGCGCCTCGGCGAGCATGGCGTAGGTCTTCCCGACTCCGGGCGCCGCGCCGAGGTAGATCCGCAGCGTGCCGCGTTTGGGCGGGCTCGGCTGCGGCGCTGGGGCCGGATCGGTGCTCACGCCTTCCATGTAAGCACTTGTCACCCGCAGTTGGGCGGACGCAGGCCGAGCGCCGCGTTGAGCTCGCCCACGTTCACGCGGGGCTCGCCGAGGAAGCCGAGCTGGCGGCCCTCGGTGTGCGCGTCCACGAGCTTGCGGACCTCGTCCTCCGGCTTCCCCGCCGCTTTGGCGACCCTGGCGATCTGGATCGCGGCGTAGGCGGGGCTGATGTCGGGGTCGAGGCCGGATCCGGAGCCGGTCACCGCGTCGGGGGGCACGTCCGACTCCGGGACGCCGTCGCGCGCGGCGATGTCGTGCTTGCGTCGCACGATCCACTTCGCCAAGGCTTCGCTGTTCGGGCCTTGGTTCGAAGGCAGTCCCGCGGCCGGGCTGCCCGGCGCGAACGCGTCCTCCCCCGAGCCGACCACCCGTGCGTGGAAGTACGGGTCGGGGGTGGGGGTGCCTCCCGCTTGCGGTGGACCGTCCGGGGCTTTCGGGTCCACGCCGAGCAACGCGCTTCCGGCGACGCAGCCGCGCACGACGAGCGGGGAGCCTTCGGCGGAGTCCGCGCCGACGCGGCTGATCCCCCAGATCACGAGCGGGTAGGCCACGCCGAGCAGAACCGTGAGCCCGACGAGCAGGACCAGTCCGGCAAGCGACTGGCGAAAGAGGCGGAACACCAACGTCATCGGGCTATCCCATCCCCGGCAAGAACCGGACCGCGAGATCGATGAGCCAGATCCCGACGAACGGCAGGATCACGCCCCCGACTCCGTACACGAGCAAGTTGCGGCGCAGCAGCGCCTCGGCGGCGGCAGGCGTGTACCGCACGCCTTTGAGCGCGAGCGGGATCAGGCCGAGGATGATCACCGCGTTGAAGATCACGGCGGAGAGGATCGCCGAGGCGGGCGAGTGCAGCCGCATGATGTTCAGCGCCGCGAGCTGCGGATAGACGCTGGAGAACAGGGCGGGGAGGATCGCGAAGTATTTCGCCAAGTCGTTGGCGAGGGAGAACGTGGTGAGCGCGCCCCTGGTGATGAGCAGCTGCTTGCCGATGGAGACGATGTCCAAGAGCTTGGTGGGATCCGAGTCGAGGTCCACCATGTTGCCCGCCTCTTTGGCGGCGGCGGTGCCGGTGTTCATCGCGACGCCGACGTCCGCCTGCGCGAGCGCCGGGGCGTCGTTGGTGCCGTCGCCGGTCATCGCCACGAGCCGCCCGCCCTCTTGCTCCTTGCGGATGAGCTCGAGCTTGTCCTCCGGGGTCGCCTCGGCGAGGAAGTCGTCCACCCCGGCCTCTTTGGCGATGGCCGCCGCCGTGAGCGGGTTGTCGCCGGTGATCATGACGGTGCGGATGCCCATCTGGCGCAGCTGCGCGAACCGGGCCGCGATGCCGGGCTTGACCACGTCCGACAGGACGACCACGCCGAGGATCTTCGCGCCTTCAGGCCCGTGCTGCGCGACGACGAGCGGGGTGCGGCCCTCGCGGGCTGCCTGGTCGACGGCCTGCTGCACGTCCGGGGACGCGCCCGCGCCGTGGCTCGCGGCCCACTCCAGCACCTTGTCGGTGGCGCCTTTGCGGATCAGCATGTCGCCGACGTTCAGGCCGGACATCCGGGTCTGCGCGGTGAACGGGACGAACTCGCCCGCGAGCTCCTCCTCGCCAGCCTCGGCCGCGAGGCCGTGGCGCAGGGCGCAGAACTCGACGATGCTGCGCCCCTCCGGGGTCAGGTCCACGAGGCTGGACAACCGGGCCGCCGCCGCGAGCTGGGCCACCGGCACGCCCTCGGCCGCGACGAGGCCGGTCGCGCGGCGGTTGCCGAAGGTGATCGTCCCGGTCTTGTCCATGAGCACGGTGTCGATGTCGCCTGCGGCCTCCACTGCCCGCCCGGACATGGCGAGCACGTTGTGCTGCACCAGGCGGTCCATGCCCGCGATGCCGATCGCGGAGAGGAGCGCGCCGATGGTGGTCGGGATGAGGCAGACCAAGAGGGCGATGAGCTTGACCGGGTCCGGCTGCTGCCCGCCGTACGCGCCCATCGGGCCGATGGCGACGACGGCGAAGAGGAAGATGATCGTGAGCGAGGCCAGCAGGATGCCGAGCGCGATCTCGTTCGGGGTCTTGCGCCGCGCCGCGCCTTCGACCAGCGCGATCATCCGGTCGATGAAGGTCTCGCCGGGTTTGGTGGTGATCTTGACGACGATGCGGTCCGAGAGGACCGTGGTGCCGCCGGTCACCGAGGAGCGGTCCCCGCCAGACTCGCGCACCACCGGCGCGGATTCGCCGGTGATGGCGGACTCGTCCACCGTGGCGATCCCCTCGACGACGTCGCCGTCGCCGGGGATCACTTGCCCGGCCTCGACGACGACCCGGTCGCCCAAGTTCAGCAGCGAGCCGGAGACCTCTTCCTCGACCGTCTTCCCCGGATGGCTCGGGTCCTCTTGCAGACGGCGGGCCATCGTCTCCTGCTTGACCTGGCGCAGCGTCGCGGCCTGCGCCTTGCCCCGGCCTTCGGCGACCGCCTCGGCGAGATTCGCGAAGAGCACCGTGAACCACAGCCACGCGGTCACCGCCCAGGACAACGCGGTCGGGTGCAGGACCGCGAGCGCCGTCGTCGCGACGGAGCCGACGAGCACGACGAACATCACGGGGTTGCGGGCCTGGTGGCGCGGGTCGAGCTTCGCGAACGCGTCCGGCAGCGACTTGAGCATCTGGGACGGCGAGAACACGCCCGCCGCGACTTTCCCGCTGGCGGCCTGCTTCGCCTCCGCCTTGTGCTGGTGCTTCTCGGCCAGGGATTCGGTCATCGTCATCCGAGGGCCTCCGCGATCGGTCCTAACGCTAGCGCCGGGAAGAAGGTGAGCGCCGCGACCAGAAGGACGACGCCGAGGAGCAGGCCGACGAAGAGGCTCCGGTGCGTCGGGAGCGTCCCCGCCGTCGGCGGGGTGTGCTGCTGGGACGCGAGCGACCCCGCGAGGGCGAGGACCAGGACGATCGGCAAGAACCGCCCGAGGAGCATGCACACGCCGAGGGAGGCTTGGAACCAGTCGCTCGTGACGGTGAGGCCGCCGAACGCGCTGCCGTTGTTGTTCGACGCGGAGGCGTAGGCGTAGAGCACCTCCGAGTACCCGTGGAGCGAGCCGAGCGTGCCGGCGCTCCCGCCGTTGCCCTGCGCGGCGAGGGTGGCGGGCAGGACCAGCGAGACCGCCGTCCCGACCAGCACCAGCACGGGCATCACGAGCACCGACAGCGCCGCGAGGGTGATCTCGCGCTGGCGGATCTTCTTGCCGAGGTACTCGGGGGTGCGCCCGACAAGGAGGCCGCCGACGAAGACCGCGATCACCGCGAGCACGAGGATCCCGTACAGGCCGGTGCCAACCCCGCCCGGCGCGACTTCGCCGAACAGCATGTTGAGGATGAGCGCTCCCCCGCCGAGCGCCGAGTAGCTCTCGTGGGCCGAGTTCACCGCGCCGGTGGAGGTGCCGGTGGTGGCCGTCGCGAAGAGCGCCGAGGCCGCCGTGCCGAAGCGGACCTCCTTGCCCTCCGTCATCGCCCCAGCCAGCGTGCCCGCTTTGCCGCTTGGGAAGGACTCGGAAATCCAGGTCACAGCCAGGATCCCGCCGAAGAGCACCGTCATCACGGCGAGGAGCGCGAGGCCCTGGCGGCGGTCCCCGACCAGCGTCCCGAACGTGCGGGTGAGCGAGACCGGGATGAGGAGGATGGCGATGATCTCGACGGCGTTGGCAAACGGGGTCGGGTTCTCGAAGGGGTGCGCCGAGTTGGCCGCGAGGATCCCGCCGCCGTTGGTGCCGAGCTCCTTGATCGCCTCCTGCGAGGCCACCGGCCCGAGCGCCACCTGCCCCTGCGCGCTCGCGAAGCCGGTGTGGAAGGACTGCACGACGCCCTGGGTCAGCAGGATCACGGCGACGAGCGCCGAGAGCGGCAGGAGGACGCGGACCGTCCCTCGGACGAGATCCACCCAGAAATTGCCGATCTCGCCGCCCGCCCGGACGTGGACGAAGCCTCGGACGACCGCGATCGCCACGGCCATGCCCACGGCGGCGGAGAGGAAGTTCTGCACCGCGAGGCCGAGCGGCTGCGTCCACACGGCCATCGTCGTCTCGGGCGTGTAGGACTGCCAGTTGGTGTTCGTGACGAAAGAGACGGCCGTGTTGAAGGCGACCGCCGGGCTCACGCCCGCCAGCCCGCCGCCGAGATGGAGCACCCCCTGCAGCCGTTGGAGCGCGTAGAGGAAGAGCACGCCGACCAGCGAGAAGCCGAGCAGGCTGAGCACGTACCACTGCCAGGTCTGCTCCGCCTTGGAGTCCACCCGCGCGGCCTTGTAGAAGACGCGCTCGACGGCGAGGTCTTTCCCGCTCGTGTACACCCTGGCCATGTAGTCCCCGAGCGGGACGTACGCCACGGCGAGGACGGCGAGGACGAAGAGCAGCTGCAAGGCTGCGGCTGCCTGTTCGGGCAATGCTGCGGCAGACATGGTCAGAACCTCTCCGGGTCCACGAGGGCGACGAAAAGATAGACGGCAAGGCCTGCGGCGAGAACGAGCAAGACAATGCTCACCACTGCGGCGATGGTCATCGAAGCGCTCCTGCCACGCCGAGCAAGACCGCGAACACCGCCAAAGTCAGCGCCAGATAGGCGATGTCGGCCATGTCGGCTGTCCTTCCTTCTCAAGGGCGCAGATGCGGGCAGCAGCGCGCCGATGAGCAAGGCTAGCCCTCGAAAAACGCCCGTAGGCGGTTCCTTACGGATTCCATACGCGGGTATCCCCTGTCCGTCCGCCGCCTCGGATCAGCACCCGCACCCCGGCTCCTTGAGCAACGCGGCGAGCGGGTCGGCAGGGCTGGGCCGCACACCCCTGTCCGTCTCGACGTCGAACCCCTCGCGGACCCAGTATTCGAAGCCTCCGATCATCTCCTTGACCGAGAAACCCAAGTCCGCGAACCCGAGCGCCGCTTTTGTCGCACCGTTGCAGCCAGGCCCCCAGCAGTGCACGACGACGGGTTTCGCCCTGTCGATCTCGTGGAGCGCCCGCGCCGCGATCTCCGCCCTCGGCAGATGCACGGCGCCTGGAACACGCCCCTGCGCCCACGCCTCAGCGCTTCGGACGTCGACCAAGGTGAAATCGCCCGCGCCCGCGCGCAACGCGGAGGCCACGTCGTCCACGTCCGTCTCGTGGTCGAGTTTCGCCTGGAAATATGCTGCTGCTGTGTCCATACGACGAAAGTAGCCGACGCAACAGTTTCCGTGAAGTGCCAAAATATGGAAGAACTGCCCTATCGCCGCAGTTATCGCGGTAAAATGACGCTATGGCAGGACAATCCGCTTTCGACACCACAGATGTCGCGATTCTCCGCGCTTTGCAGGACGACGGACGCCTCCCGCTCGCCGACCTCGCCCGCGCCGTCTCCATGTCGCCGAGCGCCGTGAAAGAGCGTGTCCGAAAGCTGGAGGAGACCGGCGCGATCTCCGGCTACACGGCAGTCGTCGACCCGGAGAAGCTCGGCTACTCGATTCTCGCGCACCTGCGGCTGCGCTACCCCTCCAGCAATTACAGAGCCCTCCACGACCTCCTCGACTCCACTCCGGAGATCGTCGAAGCCCACCATGTCACCGGGGACGACTGCTTCGTGCTCAAAGTCGTGGCCACTTCCATGCGCCATCTCGAGCAGGTGGCGGGCCGAGTCGGCGCGCTGGGCTCTGTCACCACGAGCGTCGCCTATTCCAGCCCGCTCGCACGACGAGCCGTCCTTCCGCCTGCGACAAGCCCCCGCGCCGTCACAACCTCTGGCAAGACGGGCAGTAGTGGGAGCTCCGGTTCATGAACGCCTCGCGACGGATCGCCCTGCCGCAGCGACGGCAGGGCTTGCCCTCCTGGCCGTAGACGGCGAGCCAGTCCGAGAACTGGCCCGATTCGCCGTTCACGTTCACATAGAGGGAGTCGAAGCTGGTGCCGCCCTCGGTGATCGACTCGTGCACGACCGCCGCGACCGCGTCGAGCAATGCCACGGCTTTGCGCTGGCCGAGCTCGGCCGCGACCCGCTCGCCGTGCAGCCGCGCCCGCCACAGCGACTCGTCGGCGTAGATGTTGCCGACCCCGGAGAGCACGGTCTGGTCCAGGAGCACCCGCTTGATCGCCGAACGCTTCGCCCGGATGCGCCGGGCGGTCGCGGCAGGGTCGAATCTGGGGTCGAAGGGGTCGCGGGCGATATGCGCGACCGGGACGGGGACGAGCTCGCCGTCGACCTCCGCGAGCGGCGCGAACTCCCACCCCCCGAAGGTCCGCTGGTCGAAGAACTGCAGCGTCCGCCCATCGGCCAGATCCGCCTCGATCCGCAGGTGATTGGGGTTCCCCGGCAGCCCGGCTTCGCCAATACGGAATTGGCCGCTCATGCCCAGGTGCATGACCACGGCTTCCTCGTTGTCGAGGACCAGCCACAGGTATTTGCCCCGACGGCGGACCTCGCGGATGTCCCGCTCGGCCAGCGCCGCGACCAGGAACTCCCCGCCGCCCGGATGCCTGCGCGCCGCACGGGGGTGCAGAACGCGGACAGCGCGCAGCCGCGCGCCCGTCAGCTGCTCCGCGAGCCCTCGGCGGACGACCTCGACCTCGGGCAGCTCAGGCAACGAGATCCCGAGACATTAGATCCCGAGGCCGGGAAGCGCCACGTCTTCGCCGCTGATCACGCCCCAGGCGTGGCCGGCCGCTTTCATCTCGGCTTCCTTCTTGGTGCGGCCGGAACCGGTGCCGAGGCTCTTCTCCTCGATCAGCACGATGGCGGTGAAGAGCTTCTCGTGGTCGGGGCCAGCCTCGGTGACTTCGTACACCGGCGGGCGGAGGCCGCGCCGCGCGCAGAGCTCCTGCAGGCTGGTCTTCCAGTCAAGGCCCGCCCCGAGCCGCGCGGCCCTGGACAGAAGCGGCGCGCAGAGGTGCAGGACCACTTCGCGCGCCTTCTCGATGCCGTACTGGATGTGCACCGCGCCGAGCAGCGCCTCAAGCCCGTCCGCGAGGATCGAGTCCTTGTTCTTGCCGCCGGTGCGCACCTCGCCGTTGCCGAGGTACAGGTACTCGCCGAGCCCGCCCTTGCCGAGCCTGCGGGCGATCTCGGCGAGCGAGATAGTGCTGACGATGTTGGCCCTCAGCTTGGCCAGCTCGCCCTCCTCCTTGTCCGGGTGGCTCACATACAGCTGCTCGGTGATGACCAGGCCCAGCACGGTGTCGCCGAGGAACTCCAACCGCTCGTTCGTGGGGACCTCGCCGTGCTCGTTCGCCCAGGAGCGATGCGTCAGGGCAAGGGTGAGCAGGGCCTCTTGCAGCGTCACACCGATGGAGTCGAAAAGCTCCTGCGGGTCGCCGACGACGCACTCGGAGGCCTTGCGGCGCTTTTCCGCAGAACGCAGCGAGGCGTCGGATTTCGGCTTCGGGCTGAGCGCCACCGCCGCCTTCGGCGCGGAAGCCGCTTTGCGCGTGCCTGCCGGGCGCTTCGCCGCCGTGGCCGGACGGCCTGCCGCGCGCCGGACTTCTTGCTGGACAGGGCCGCCCGAGGCGGACAACCGCACGTGGCCCGCATGGCCAGCAGTCGGATCCAGGTCGCCGCCTGCGTCCTCGGGATCGACCTTCGGCGCCAAGAACTGCACTGGCTCGACGACCGGAGGCGCGTCGTCGCGGCGGTCCGCAGATCCGCCTGGACGCTCGTCCGACTTGCTCATCACTTGTCTCCAACCTCTTTCCGGTTTGCCTGATCGGCGGCTTCCTCGTCCGGCTCCGGCTCGGGCGGGCCGAACCTGTCGCGCAGCCCCGCCCAGCGGGGATCGATTTGCTCGTGGCCGTGATCGGCGGGAACCGTCGCCAACAGCACGCCGCACTCCGGGCAGATGCCCCGGCAGTCGGGGGCGCACACCGGCGAGAGCGGGAACCCGAGCACGACGGCGTCGATCACCGACTGCTCCAAGTCGATCTTGCCGCCGATCGCCACCGGGGCTTCCTCGTCGTCCTCGACCGGCGAAAAGCTGAAGAACTCGCGGAACGAAGCCTGCGTCGACGCGGCGAAACGCTCAAGGCAGCGCGAGCACTGCCCCGCGACGGGCGCGCGCAAGCTGCCCGACACGGCCACGCCGTCCTCGGTCTCGAACAGCTCCACCGAGAGCGTGACCGGCGCGCCCGGCTCGACGGCGATCATCTCGCCCCCGATCCGGTCCGGCGCGGGGAACGCGAGCTCGCCTCGCAACGGCTCAGGCTGCAGTTGAAGCTGACGGACGTCCAAAGCCCACGGGTGGCGCGGATCGAAGACGCGCGACAAAGCCTCCGGACTGGTCACGCGGATGAGGATACGCGAAATTTACTAGCCGCGCACATCGCCACGCCCGGCTTAGCGGCGAGATTCGACCCGTTCCCGATTCTCACGAGAATTCGGCAGGCTGTCGATAAGATCGTGCGTCCCCGCGCCCGCTCGCAGCTGCTGGCGGCCACGGGCGACCGTGCGGCTGGTGGTGACGAGGAACTCCTCGAACTCGGCCAGCTTGGTGTCCACGTAGAAATCGCACTCCGCCCGAGTCCGGTCCGACTCGGCGTGCGCCGCGTCGACCACACGGGTCGCCTCCGCGCGGGCGGCCTGGGCGACCTCGCTCTGCGAGACCAGGCGGCGCTGCTCCGCGAGCCCCTCGTTGACCGCGTGCTCGTACGCCGAGTTGCCCGCCTGGAGCAGGCGCTCGGACTCTTCCCTCGCCCGAGTGGTGGACGACTCGTACTCGCGCTGCGCCTCGTGGCGCAGACGCTCGGACTCCTGCTGCGCCTCGGAGAGGAGGCGTTGCGCGGTGGACTGCGCCTCCTTGACCGCCCGGTCGGCCTGCGCAGCCGCGTCTGCGGTGATCCGCTCGGCGATGTGCTTGGCCTCCTCCACGGAGGTCTCGGCCTTCGAGTGCGCGTCTTCGACGTGGTTCTGCGCGTACAGGCGGGCCTCTTCGACCATCCGGTCGCGCTGGTCGAGGACGTCTTGCGCGTCGTCGACATCCGCGGGCAGGGCCTCTTTGATGTCGTCGATGAGCTCGAGCACATCGCCCCTTGGGACAACGCAGTTCGAGGTCATCGGCACGCCCCTGGCCTCTTCCACGATCGCGCCGAGTTCCTCCAGCGCTTCGAACACTCGGTACACGGTCCACCTCATTCTGCTCGTTAATGGTGCTTTCTCCATTGTGCCTGCGGATACGCCACGAAGCGGTCACAATTCCGGCGTGTCTTGAGGTGCAGTTGTGACTGAAGTGCCGCCTGGGGCGATTCTGGAACCGATTGGCACGAGCGCCGAAGCCCTGCTACTATGTACCACTGCGCCGGGCCACCCACCCGGAGCAAGTCTTGCTGAGCTGATCAGCACACCTGTCGAGGTGGCGAAATGGCAGACGCGCTAGCTTGAGGTGCTAGTGTCCTTAACGGACGTGGGGGTTCAAGTCCCCCTCTCGACACAACACATACTCGCCCTCCGGCGAGTATTCCCTCCATCGCCGCCGGATGCGCGACACGCCTCTTGCCAAGAATGCGACAGCGGAGCGCTGTTTCATACGGCAGGTAGTTCTTGCGGAGCGCTATTCATATTGTTCTGCAGCCCATTTTCAAGCCGCTCGGGAATGTCGCGCCCCCACGGAAATACATGCCGCATAACTGACTGTTTATTCTGATCATATTCTGGCCACAATCTCGCTATTTCGAACCAATATTTATATTCTGACCACGCCGTTGTCAGAATATAAATATTGGTATAGCGCCCTTTCTGCTCCTTTGCTAGCGTGGCGGCATGAGCAACGAGAAACACATCATTCTCCCTGGCAGCGAGCGCGCAGAGGTGCACGGCATTACACATATCGGACCCGTTCCCGATGACGATCCTATTTCCGTGACATTATTGCTCCGACGCAAAGCGGAGCTCCCCGAGGAACTTATCCACAGCTCGCGCACCGTGCGCCTCCACGAGTTGGTCAAACAATATGGGAGCAACCCCGCAGACGTCGCCGCCGTAGCCGAAACGCTCCACAGATTCGGCCTCGATGCGGTCGAGGAGAAACCCGGCTCACGGCATATCCAAGCCACAAGATCCGCCAAAGCGTTCAGCCATGTTTTCGGCTGCGAATTGAACCGAGTCTCGCAGCAGGAGAACGAGGACGGGCCTGCCGTCACGTACCGCTACCGCACGGGCCCATTGCGCGTCCCCGCAGAGCTCGACGGCGTCGTGACCGCCGTCCTCGGCCTCGACAACCGCTCGCAAACAGCAGTACTGCCGCACCTCGTGCGGCCTCGTCCGCCGTCTACACCCCGGTCGAGCTGGGACGTGTCTACAACTTCCCCGCCGGAACGACCGGAGCGGGCCAACGCCTCGCGATCATCTCGCTCGGCGGGGGCCTGATCGGGTCCGACCTGGCCAATTACTTCGACCTGCTCGGAGTCCAGCCGCCCTCCATTTCCATCGCCTCGACAGACGGCGCGACGAACTCCCCGACCGGCGACCCCGCCGTCGACGGAGAAGTGGTGCTGGACGTCGAAGTGGCCGGGGCATTGGCGAACGAAGCAGAATTGATCGTGTACTTCGGCCCGAACAGCGACCGGGGCTTTTTCGACGCGGAGTCAGCAATGCCTTCCCTGCCCCGGCGTGGCAGGCGCATGTGCCGCTGCCCCGCACCGGTCGCGGCGTGCCCGACGGCCAAGCCCTCCTCGACTCTCTTCGGCAGCTGTCCTGACGGGCAGTCATCCCCATGCCAGCGGCTCCGCGGGAGCCCGGCCCAAGTCGAACGAGTCCAACGCCTCGCGGAGCGTGGCCGCCCCCGATCCGACGGACGCGAGCAGCAGCCGAACGACCTCCCCCGGCGCTGTCCCAGCCTTCGCCAGATCGGCGAGCGTCACCGCGCCGTCGCGTTTGGCGAGACGCTCGCCTCCGGCGTTCACGACCAACGGCACATGCGCGTATTCGACCTCGGGCACGCCGAGCAGCGAGGCGAGATACGCCTGGCGGGGCGCGGAGCTGAGGAGGTCGTCCCCACGGACCACCTGCGTGACCCCCTGCGCGGCGTCGTCCACGACCACGGCGAGGTTGTAGGCGGGCGTCCCGTCCCAACGCAAGAGCACGAAATCGTCCACCGGGCCTGTGCGGCTCCCGTGGACGAGGTCGGCCACCGCGAACCCCCGGACTGCGCTGGCGAGCCGCAACGACGGCGGCCTCGGGGCGTTCGCCCGCAACTCCCGCTTGCGGGCCTCGCCCAGCTCGCGGCAGAAGCCTGGGTACGAGCCGGGCGGGGAGTTCGGAGCCCGGGAGGCCTCGGCGATCTCGCGCCGCGAGCACCAGCACTCGTAGACGAGGCCGCGTTCGGCGAGCCCGTCCACCGCCGCCCGATAGGCCTCCCGCCGCCGCGACTGCCACAGGACCGGCCCGTCCCAGTCCACGCCGATCGCCACGAGGTCCGCGAGCTGCCGGGCCGCCGCGCCTGGCCGGGACCGTTCGTCGAGGTCTTCGACCCGCAGCACGAACCTTCCCCCGGCGGAGCGGGCGCAGAGCCAGGCCAGCATCGCGGTGCGCAGGTTGCCGAGGTGCAGATCCCCCGACGGGCTCGGGGCGAACCGCCCGACAGGCGTCACGTCGCGTTCGCGTAGAGCTTCACGACCTCGTACAGGAAGGCGCGGCCCTCGTCGAGGCTGCGCACGCGGAGCCGCTCGTCCAAGCCGTGCATCCCGTCGAGGTCCGGGTCGAGGAAGATCCCGGACAGCCCGTAGGTGGGAATGCCCGCCGCGTTCCAGTATTTGCCGTCCGTCGCGCCGGTCGCCATCGTCGGCAGCAGGGGCACGCCGGGCCAGAGCTTGCCCGCGACCTGGCGGGCGGGCCCGAGGATCCGGTCGTCCAACGGCGGCGGGGCCGGGGTCGGGCTCACATCTCCCGCCGGGGCGATCTTGACCTGCGGGTCGGCGACCACGCGGACCAGCTCGTCTTGGACCTGTCGCACCGGGACTCCGGGGAAGATCCGGCAGTTGACGTTCGCGGTCGCCCGCTGGGGCAGCGCGTTCGGGGCGTGGCCCGCGCTCAGCTGCGTCGCGACGCATGTGGTGCGCAACATCGAGTTCCAGACCGGGTCCGCCTTGGCGGTTTTCTCGCCAGCCGCCTGGTCCTGCGGGTTGTCGAGCAGCGCGTGGATCTCCGCAGCCGTCTCGCCGCCCTTCAGGTCGGCCATCTTCGCGAAGAACGCCTTCGTGGTGTCGTTGAGCTGGATCGGGAAGCCGAAGGCGCGCAGCCGCTCAAGCCCCGCGCCCAGACGGTAGATCGCGTTGTCGTCGGCGGGCACCGAGCTGTGCCCGCCCGGACTGGTCGTCTCGAACGTGAAATCCTGGTACACCTTCTCCCCTGCTTGGACGCCAAGCGCGATCCGGTTCCCCTGTTGGTCCAGAATCCCTCCCGCGCCCTCGTTCAGCGCGAACTCCGCGTCGACAAGCTGGCGCTCATGCTCGGCGAGGTATTTCGCCCCGTTGAACGGGCCGCTCTCCTCGCCGCAGGTGAGGACGAGCTTCACGGAGCGCTTGGGGACGAACCCCTCCTGCCGGTAGCGGATCAGGCTGTCCGCCCAGATCGCCGCTTGCGCCTTGTCGTCGTTGGCGCCCCGTCCGTAGTAGTAGCCGTCCTCCTCCGCCAGCTTGAACGGGTCGCGCTGCCAGTCCTCGCGTTTGGCCTCGACCACGTCGAGGTGGGCGAGGAGCGCGATGGCCTTCGCGTTCGGGTCGCTCCCGCGCAGCACGGCGACGAGGCCGCCAGCCTTGGGGTGCTGCGGCTCGGAGAAGACCGTCACGTCGCTGTTGGAGTAGCCCGCGTCCTTGAGGCGCCCGGCGACCTTCTCGGCCGCCTCGGTGCAATCGCCCGACGACAAGGTCGTGTTCGTCTCCACCAGCTCCTGGTAGAGGGCGCGGAACGAGTACGGCTCGGCCGAGGCGGAGTGCCCCGCCGCCCCGCCGCCGGAGGTCGAGCACGCCGCGCACACTCCTGCCGCGAACATCGCCACCGCCGTGCTCGCCATCTGGGATATCCTCATGCGCCCAGCCTAGCCACGACTGCGCTGGCGGGCGCGTCGTAGCCCTGATCGGCTAAGCTCCCCCAGTGACTTTGCTCGCCGACCAGCCGCTCGCGCGGCGGCTCCAGCAGCTTGAGCCGACTGGCTCCAGCCCTGGGCCTGCGCTGGCCTCGGCGGATTTCGGCCCGCTCGACGTGTGGCGCGGCTGGATCGTCACGCTCGTCATCACCGCGGTGGGGGGCTTTCTGCGGTTCTGGCAACTCGGCGCGTACTCCGACCACGGCACGCCGATCTTCGACGAGAAGCACTACGTCCCGCAGGCCTGGCAGATGCTCGGCAACGGCGGCGTGGAGGACAACCCCGCGTACGGGCTGGTAGTGCACCCGCCGCTCGGCAAGCAGCTCATCGCGATCGGCGAGTCGCTCTTCGGATACACCCCGCTGGGGTGGCGGTTCGCCTCTGCGGTCTTCGGGACGCTGCTGGTCCTGCTCGTGATCCGCTCCGCGCGCCGCCTCACCCGGTCCACGTTGGTCGGGGCCGTCGCGGGGATCCTCTTGATCAGCGACGGCGTGAGCCATGTCGCCGCCCGCTCGGCCCTCTTGGACATCTTCCTCGCGGTCTTCGCTTTCGCCGCCTTCTCCTGCATCCTCGCGGACCGCGACCAGGTGCGCGAGCGGCTCTCCCTGCTCCTCGCCGAGGGCCAAGGGGCGGCGAGCCCGCTGGGCCCGCGCCTCGGCGCCCGGTGGTGGCGGTTCGGCGCGGGCGTGCTCGTCGGCCTCGCCTGCGCGGTGAAATGGTCCGGCCTGTACTACGCCGTCTTCTTCGGCTTCCTCACGATCTGCTTCGACTGGTCCGCGCGCAAGCACTACGGGGCGAAGAAGCCCTTCCGGGGGATGCTCCTTCGCGACCTGGCGCCGGGGTTGTGGGGGTTCCTCGCCATTCCTGTGCTGATCTATCTCGCCAGCTACTGGGCCTGGTACACCAACGACTTCGCCTACTACCAGTACGGCGGGCCGCCGCAAGGGGCGAGCGGCGCCGTGCTCGCGGTCTGCGACCATCTGCCGGACTCGCTCAAGCACCTCTGCTACTGGAACGCGGATTCGCTCAAGTTCCACGAGCACCTCACCAACTCGAACGGCTACCACCACCCTTGGGAGTCCAAGCCCTGGCAGTGGCCGATGAGCCTGCGGCCCGTCCTCTACTACTACGAGAACGGCCCGGTCGCGCAGCACTGCGGCGAGGCCAACTGCGTCGGGGCGATCCTGCAGGTCGGCACGCCCTCGATGTGGTGGCTGTCCGTGCCGATGCTGCTGTGGGGGCTCTGGCGCATGTTCGCCGCGTGGGACTGGCGGTACGCGGCGGTGCTCGCCGGATACGGAGCCTCGTGGCTGCCCTGGTTCCTGGACCTGGACCGCCAGATGTATTTCTACTACGCCTCCGCGATGGCTCCGTTCCTCGTCCTCGGGCTCGCGCTCTGCTGCTCGGACGTCCTCGGCAACAACGGCGCGGCCCTCTGGCACAGCGACGAGCGGAAAGCCTCGGGCAGGCTGCTGGTCTGCCTCTACGTCGGTTTGGTCGTGGCGAACTTCGCCTGGCTCTACCCCATCCTCGTCGGCGACCCGATCCCCCATTGGCGCTGGGACGCGGAGATCTGGCTGCCGAGCTGGGGGTAAAACCTCGGTATTTCTTCTCATTTCCCCTTGTTCTACCTGGTGTTTTCGGGTAGAATCAAACATATGGACGATACGAGGGGAATCGTGTCGGAGGAAGTGCTCAGAAGCCTCCGGCCGGAGTCCTGCGCGGATGTGAAGGCGAAGTTCGCGGAGATGGAGCGGCTCGAAGCGGCGCTGCTCTCGTGCAAGGCGACCATCGCCGACGACATCGCCCAACGCCAGATCACCGAGGAGCATCAGGCGGGGAAGGGCATTTTCTCGTTCGCGACGCGCGAGGCGGTGTTGTTAGAACTCGGGCCTGCGTTGGGGGTCTCCTCGCGCGGGGCGGAGGAGGCGCTGTCGTTCACGGAGGACATGACGGTGAACTACCCCAAACTCGGGGCGAAACTCTCCCAAGGCGAGGTCACCGCAAAGACGGCCCGCTACGTGGGGAACTCGCTCGGTCTCGCGCCCACAGGTAGTCGCGAGGAGTTCGACGCGTGGCTGGCGGTCCAGGCCCCGCGCTGGCGGACGCACACGGCCCGCAAGATCGAGCACCTCATGGAGGCCCAGTACCTGCGACTGGACCCCGAATAGTGCAAGCGGCGGCGGGAGCGGGCGCATAAACAACGCT
>NZ_JBOFQF010000009.1:0-66451 GCF_051660745.1 Segniliparus sp.
GGGCCATGCCCATGTTGCCGAGCCAGTGCTGCACGAGGAAGGTGGTGTGGAAGCCGATGAAGGTGAGCCAGAAGTGCAGCTTGCCCAGGCGCTCGTCCATCATCCGCCCGGTCATCTTCGGGAACCAGAAGTAGATCCCCGCGTACGTGGCGAACACGATGACGCCGAACAAGGTGTAGTGGAAATGCGCCACCACGAAGTAGGAGTCCGACACGTGCATGTCCAGCGGGGGGCTCGCCAACAGCACGCCGGTGAGCCCGCCGAAGAGGAAGGTGACCAGGAAGCCGCAGGAGAAGAGCATCGGCGTCTCGAAGGTGAGCTGGCCCTTCCACATCGTGCCGATCCAGTTGATGAACTTGATGCCGGTCGGCACCGCGATCAAAAACGTCATCAGGCTGAAGAACGGCAGGAGGACCGCGCCGGTGGCGTACATGTGGTGCGCCCACACCGCCACCGACAGCCCGGCGATGGACAAAGTGGCGAAGATGAGCGTGTTGTAGCCGAAGACGGGCTTGCGGGAGAACACCGGGAAGATCTCCGACACGACTCCGAAGAACGGCAGGGCGAGGACGTAGACCTCGGGGTGGCCGAAGAACCAGAACAGGTGCTGCCACAAGATCACGCCGCCGTTGGAGGCGTCGAAGATGTGCCCGCCGAAGTGCCGGTCCACGATCAGCCCCATGGCCGCCGCCGTGAGGATCGGGAAGACGATGAGCACGAGCACGCTCGTCACCAGGATGTTCCAGGTGAAGATCGGCATCCGGAACATCGTCATGCCCGGCGCCCGCAGGCACACCACGGTGGTGATCATGTTCACCGCGCCGAGGATGGTGCCGAGCCCGCCGACGCCGACCCCCAAGATCCACAGGTCGGTGCCGACGCCCGGCGAGTACTTCGCGCCCGACAGGTTGGTGTAGAGGGTCCAGCCCGCGTCTGCCGCGCCGCCGGGGGTCAAAAAGCCCGACAACATGATGAGCCCGCCGAAGAGGAACAGCCAGTAGCTGAGCGCGTTCAGCCGGGGGAACGCCACGTCCGGCGCGCCGATCTGCAGCGGCAGGACCGCGTTCGCGAACCCGAACACGACGGGGGTCGCGTAGAGCAAGAGCATGACCGTGCCGTGCATCGTGAACAGCTGGTTGAACTGCTCGGGCGAGAGGAACTGCAGGCCGGGCTTCGCCAGCTCGGCGCGAAGGAGCAGCGCCATGAGCCCGCCGGTCAGGAAGAACGCGAAACAGGTGACCAGGTACATGTTGCCGATCACCTTGTGGTCGGTGGTCGTCACGAACTTGTAGAGGAACGATCCCTTCAGGCCGCCGCGGGCCGGGTAGGGGCGGGTGGCCGTTGTGGTGGTTTCGGGGGCCGGTGCGGTCGCGGTCATAGCCGCCCCAGGGCCGGTCGGGGATGCGCTGCCATGCCTTCTATGCAAGCC
This sequence comes from Segniliparus sp., assembly GCF_051660745.1. NCBI lineage: Bacteria > Bacillati > Actinomycetota > Actinomycetes > Mycobacteriales > Segniliparaceae > Segniliparus > Segniliparus sp. The sequence continues at coordinate 1,430 of NZ_JBOFQF010000009.1, forward strand.
GAACAGGCGGCGCGTGCCTCGTGCCGAACGTCCCCATTCGTTGGGCTGAACGTCCTGACTCTGCGCGGGACGTTCCGATGGCCGCGTGGATCGGGGGCCACGCGTAGATCGGGGGCCACGCGTAGATCGGGGGCCACGCGTAGATCGGGGGCCAACAGCGCAGAGGGATAATGGCCTGATGGATTTCTCCTTGCGCTACGACCGTTGGTACCTGCCGCTCGCGACGGCGCTCGGCGCCGGGCCGAAGCGCACGCTCATCCGCGTCGCAGAGGGAACGCTCCAGGTGAAGCACGGTTGGATCTTCCGAATCGACGTGCCGTTGGCGAGCGTCGAGTCCGCCCGTCGCACGAACCGGAGGCCGCTCGCATGGGGGGTGCACACGTTCTCGGGAGGCTGGCTCGTCAACGGGTCCCGCGACGGCGTCGTCGAGATCGGGTTCGCCTCCCCGGTCAAGCCCGCGAAAGCGCCGCTCTTCAACTGGCCCGTCCGTTCCCTGGCGCTCAGCCTGGAGGACCCGGAGGGCTTCCTCGCCGCGCTGCGGCGCTGAATCTGACGGTTCGCAGAGCCTTGCGCGCTGGCCCTGACGGGCAAGCCCTGCTACGGCAAGAAGCCCCGGTCTCGTTTCCGCCGACCGGACGCCGCGTGCCGCCCGCCAAGCGGGGGTCAGAGAAGTTTCGGAGCCCAGACCAGCACGGCGACCCACAGCAGGGCCCACAGCAGGCCCGCGGCGAGGAACAGCAGTCCGCCCGAACTACGCCCGAGGGTGTCGACCATCGCGTGGCCCGGATTCTTCGGGTCGTAGTACACAGTGACCTTTTCGCCGAGCTGGGGGACATTCGAGGAAGCTCCAAGCTCCCTCGCCCGATAGGCGGTGTTGTTCGCCGTGTACTGGACCTCGCGCTTATACGTGACAGACACGCTGTTCGTCTTGACGTCCGTGCTCCTGTCGGTGGAGTAGTCGACGACGACCCCCTGGGTCTCCACGGCTTCGGCCAGGAATTTTCGGTCATGCTGCCAGAGGAAGACGCCCACAATCGCGAAGACGGCCCCCACCGCGATGAACGCCCAGCACATCGCACGGATGAACGTCGACGACCCGTCGCTCTCGCTCATGGCAGTATCATGCCATCTCCTGCCTTCCAGCGGCGCACCACGGGGACGCTTTTCCTCGCGCAACACGCCGCCGCGAGCCTGGACGCCTCGTAGGCGAGGACCAGGCCTAGCACGGAACGGTGTTAGCTGGTGCCTGCGAGGGCTTGTCGTGTGTTGTTTTCGACGGAGCCGGGCGCGTAGTACTTCGCGGCCCAGGCGCTGCTGGAGGTGAGGGTGAAGCTGGTGGGGTCGCCTGCCTCTCGGCGGTTGTAGGCCATGCGGGCGCGGTAGTGCTCGAAGAGGCGGAGGAATTCCGCGAGGTAGATTCCGGCGAGACGGGGGCTGTTGGTGATCTCGACGAAGTTCTCGTCGTTGTTGTGCAGGGAGTTGTTGCTGAAGTTGGCGGAGCCGGTGAACACGACGGGGTTGTCGCCCTCGGCGTCGACGACGACGAATTTGTGGTGGACTCGGACCATGATTTTGGGGTCTTCGCCGGGCCAGAGGACACGTTCGGGCGCGAAGCCGTCAGGGGTGTCGGAGGCTTTGAAGCTGTTGAAGCCGACGATGTCGTGGTGTTCTTGGGCTTGTTTGAAGATAGTGATCGAGGCCGCGACGTCGGCGCGGGAGGGGTCGCCCGTCGGTTCGGCGGTGGGCACCTTGTTGACCAGGGCGAGGGCCATTTTGTTCGAGTCCGCGGCTTGGACGAAGGCGTCGAGGAGCGCGCCGTCGGTGGGGTCGTAGGCGCAGAGCAGCACGGAGTGCTGCGCGGCTTTGATCGCGTCGACGACGGTGTCGAGGGATCGCCGCTCTGTGGTGGGCTCGGGCGGGAAGAACGCCCGGATCGTGGCGTCGCCGACTTGCACGGGGGCGGACCAGCCGGTCTGTGTTTTCCGGGTGGCGGCCAGGCCGGGGTTCTGGGCGAGCTCGCGCTGGCGGGCGAGGTAGAGCGCGGCGAGGGCGGGGGATTCGAAGGTGTGCAGCAGGTTCGCCTGGGCGGAGAGGCCCTCGGGGGTGAAGTTCGCCGAGCCGGTCAGCACCGCCTCGGCGGTGTCGCCGTCGGCGCGCACGAGGAATTTGTTGTGCATGATGTTCGCGTGGGTGCGCGCGGCGAAATCCTCCGCCGCCCGGCCGCTGGATATCAGCTCTTGTATCGCGGCGTCGGAGGCGTGGTCGCTGGAGGTCTGGTTGTAGGCGAGGGACAGCGGGCCGTCGTGCGATTTGAGCGCGGGGAGGATCCAGGTGGGGTCGGTGAGGTGGTAGATCGCGCCGTCGACCGCTTTCCCCGAGGCTCGTTCGAGGAACTGCGGGACGGCGAGCTGCATCCCGTTGCCGAGCCATGCCTCGGCCGCTTCGCGCTGGGCCTGGGTGGACAGGTCGGGGAACTGTTTGCTGAAGGCCTGGGAGCTGACGACGGCTCGGTTGAAATAGCTGCCGATCCCGTGCTCCTCGATCTCGGGCACCGTCGCCTGGATCGTCGTGCTCTGCTCGTCCAGCAGCTCCAACGCCCCCGGCTCGCCGACCACCGGCACGACTTTGTAGGTGAACGCGGAGCCTCGGTCGCGGTCGTCGATCCGCGCGTCCCACCAGTAGAACTTCTGGATCGGGGCCTGGTCGCTGGGGATGTCGGACTGGTCGGGGTTCGGGCCGTCGAACCCGATCCGGTTGGGCAGCCAGCTCGACCCCGATCCCGCGAGTCCGGGGGTCCGCTCGATGGCGAAGCCCAGGAAGTCGCCCCGGTCGCGGCCCTCGGGCCAGTCGTACGCCAGCAGCACCAGCGTCGGGGAGAGATACGGCTTGACTACGACGGGCACTAAGACCTCCGAGTTCAGGATCAATTGCTGACGCGGCGAGACTACCGGGGCATAGAGGGCGGTCGACATCCTGCGGTCGAACACGTGAAGTCCGCAAGACGAACAAGAATTGTCGCGACTGTCTCCCAGGCCTGCCCGCATGGTCGCGAACACCACGGAAAGCAAGAGGCCCCGGTCTGCGTTTCCACAGGCCGGGGCCTCTCCAACTGTCTCAACCAACAGTGTCGGGGTGGCGGGATTCGAACCCACGGCCTCTTCGTCCCGAACGAAGTCGGGGAAATCGTTGGTGGATGACGAGTGATCTTGGCGGGGGAGGGGAGCGCAGCTAGAACGGGGTTTTCTCGGCTTAGCTGTGTGTTGGGAACAACGGTGTGGTGGGGTGGGCGGTGGAGCTGTTGCGTACCGAAACGGGCGCTACCGGGACTACAACAGGGCCAAGAGCGACAACGGACCTGTAGGCCTGCGGCGCAGGTTCGTGACGGAGAGGGCGTGGTGATTGTTCGAGACCTGAGTCCTAGGGCTCACGCCCGGTTAGCCCTGAGCGATGATCGTCGTGGTTGCTCCGTTGAGGGCGGCGACGGTTTGGCGGATGAGAGGCAGGCTGGCTTCGAGCCACACGCCGGGGCATTCGGTGGCGGGGGTGTCGTTGTCGCGAGGCCAGTCCCGATGTCCTGCGATGACAGGAAGGTCGGCGGTGCGGGAGCTGATGGGGGACGAGTAGTGGATGGTTCCGAGGGGGTCGAGGCCCAGTCTCTTAGTGAGGCTGGCGAGGACTGTGACGAGGGAGTACGCGGCAGCAGGGGTTGGGGAGCTGCTTTCGAAGTTGCCGATCAGGCAGACGCCGATGTTGCCGGGGTTGTAGTTGTAGACGTGTCCGGCGGTGACGACGGGTGCTGCGGGGGCGGGCGTGGTTCCGGGCTGGAAGACGGGAGAGGCGTCGTCTCCGGTGGAGCGGCCCGCGTAGATCGCGCCGTCGGGCCCGATGAGCAGCTGGTAGCCGATGTCGCCCCAGCCTCGTCCAGCGGGGACGTTGCCTTTCGCGGGGTACTGCTCGGGAGGGAGGGCGTGGAAGCGGTAGATCTCCCGGATCGCGTCGGCGGTGGCGTTGTCGCCGAAAGGCTCGCCCGAGTGATGGACGGTGATCGCTTGCGCGGGGGTGAACTGAGGATCCCAGGTCATGATCGACTCGTCCGCGCCCCACTCGGAGCGTGTCACGACTGGAAAGCCCAACAACGCGCTCGCGGCTTGCCCTGTGGTGGCGGTAGCGGCCATGCTTCGCATCTCCTTCGTCCATGGGTCGGGGTGCGTCTATCAATGTATTCGCATCCTCGCGCATCTGCGGTGGACGGCGTATGAACCTTCGAGGAAGCTGCCGCCACTCCGTGTGATCGGAATTCTCTCCACGGGACAGGCAGACACGCCCACGGGGGGGCGACCCCCACCCAGGGCGCACCGCGGGGGCATAGGCGAACGCCCCTACGAAAATTCCCCCAAACCCTGCCCGCTGAGTTGGTTCTCCGCGTACGGGAGTATCCCTTTTCTCCCCCTACTGTTGCGCGCGTTCGTGGCGCTGCGGCGGCTTAAGGGCGTTTTGCCTGATTGGGATCGTGATGCCCTGTGAGGTCAGGCGGGTTCGCCCAAAGGGCGGTCGTGGGATCTCTGCCAGGCAGCTTTGATGTCTTCGGCGCTCGCGTCGATGGCAGGGGCGAGTGCTTGCGCTTTCTCTTCGGTGAGGCTGATTTCTCCTCGTTCGAGACCGGCGATGGCGGCGGCGGTGGTGCCGGTGAGCCATGCGAGCCGGGTCTGGCTGAGGCCGGCGAGGCGGCGCAGGTCCGCGAGGGTCCGTTCTGCTTCGGGGACTTTGATCAGGTCGTCCATGCGCAGGCCGAGGGCTTGGGCGACTTTCGCGAGGGATTCGATGTTCGGGGATCGCGCCCCGATCTCCCACGCCCCGATGGTCGTCTTGGAGACTGCCGCGCGCCGCGCGAGGTCGTGTCTGCTCACGCCCTGTCGTTTGCGGGCTTCGGAGAGGGCGGAGATGTCGAGCCCTTTGATCGGTCTGTTCATGGAACAGTCCTTGCGGCCAGCGGCATTGCGTCATGCTGGCAACACCATTGTTGTCCTCCAATGTGAAGTCGGTTAATGTATGTGCCATGTGTCACGAAACTTCGATTCGGGTATCGTGGCCGGCATTGAGCGGATACGCTGGCCCGAACACGCCAGCGCCACTATGCGGAGGAGATCGACACCATGGTGCACGGCAGCATGCCGCGCTACGGCTACGAGGACGTGGGGCCGAGGGTCAAGCAGTACGGGCATGTCGAGAGCCCGGCCGACGAGGAGGTCGACCCGAGGATTCTGGAGCAGCAAAGGCAGCGGTTGGAGCAGTTGCGCAAGCAGCAGCACGAGTCGATGCCGCAAACGAGGATCGGGCGGCGCTGGACCCCGGACCGGGGCCTGGTGTCGGAGAAGGCGGGGAGCAAGGTCGGGGAGACCGCCGCGAGGCTCCCGAGCGGGGAGATCGACGGCTCGTTGGACCTGCCGAGCGCGCCGCCGGCTGACGCGCCGGGGCAAGCGGTGAACTTGGCGACTGCGATCCTGCCGGGCGGGGGTTTGCGGTGAGCGGGGGCGTGGGGACGAACATCGAGGACTTGCGGACCTACGGGCAGCATGTCGCGGGCAACGCCGACAAGGTGCGAGGCTTGGAGCTCGCGCAGTCCTACACCTCCGTGTCGTTGCCGAATGGAGAGGCCGCGCAAGCCCTCATGGAGGCGGGCGAGCTGTTCGGGTCGGTCGCGGACCACGCGCACGAGCGGTTCTCGTTCGCCGGGGCGGAGACCGTGGCAGACGCGGGCACGTACGAACGGGTCGAGGAGCGCCACGCCGGGGAGATCGACGGCGTGGGCGAGCAGATCGCGGAGTTCAGGTGGTGACATGGCCGAGCTGGATTTGAACACCATCCGCGCGTGGCGGCCGGAGACGATCATCGCGTCCGCCGACCAGCTCGCGCAGAAGGCCACGGCGTTCCTCGCGATCTTGGACGAGGTGAAGGACCGCACCAACCGCGCGGCGGGCTCCTCGTACGGCTCCGGGGAGGAGGCCCGCTACGCGCATGTGGACACGACCGTCTCCTACGGGTACGCGCAGCACGAGCTGATGGTGCAGCACCACCAGCTCGCGACCGAGTGCGGGTACGCGCTCAAGGCGAAGCGGGACGCGGTCCTCGAGGAGGTGCAGGCGGCGCAGCGCGCCGGGCTGATCGTCCGCACTGAGGGCGTGGTGGAGGGCGACTACCCGCGCCAGGCCGAGCTGATGGACAAGTACGCCGAGAGCGTCGGGCGCGCGAAGCACGACCTTGAGCAGGCGGACGCGGACTTCGCCCGCAGGATCCGCGACCTGAACGCGAAGATCAAAGAGGGCGTGGGCGGCTTCCGCGAGGCGAAGAACTTCGAGACGTTCGGGAACGTCAAAGACGAGCCGGTGGACCCGGACAAGGCCGCGAAAGACCGCGCACAGCACATCGCGGACGGGGACGAGCCCCTGCCGACCGATCCCAAAGCCCTCAACGACCTGTTCAAACACATCCACGCCGACAAAGACCCAGAACTGCTGAAAGCGCTCCAACACCGATACCCGGATATCGGCAACAAACCAGGCTTCCCGTTCGAAGACCGCGATGTCTGCAACCGGCAACACATGGGGGACATGAAGACGCAAGCGCAGGCCGAGCTGGACGCATTGCGCAAGCAGCACCCCGACTGGGACACCGGCCACCCGCCAGGAACGCCCACCGATCCGCACCTGCCACCCGGACTGCGGGACGAGGCGAACAAGACCGGGCAGATGAACAACCCGGAATGGGGGCCTTGGTCGCAGCGGGTGCAACAGCTCCAACACCAATTGGAGGGGTACAACAACCTCCAAGGAGTGCTCGACAGAAGCAACAAAGACGGCTTGCCGCGCTTTCTCGGGTTCATCGATGACAAAGGCCACGCGGCAGTCTCTATCGGCAACCCCGACACAGCGAAAAAAGTGGACACGTTCGTGCCGGGCACCGGCCAAGACATGGTGGCCATCGGAGCCTCCGACGACAAATCAACGGGCTTGCACGACGCTGCGCGCCAGGCGGATAAGTCCCTTGGGAAGAACGACGTGTCGGTGACGACGTGGATGGGCTACGACCGCCCGATGACGGTCAACCCCTACGACAAGGACCACACCGAATGGGCGGGCGACCCGCAATTCGCGTTGAACGGCGCGCAAGCGTTGGACGACTGGCAGAACGCCCTCCGCTTCTCGCACGACGACGCCGAAGGCCGCGCGTACCAAACGGTCATCGGTCACTCCTACGGCTCGTCAGAGGTCGGCGCGGCGGCCACGCACGGGCACCGCCTCGACGCGGACGCGTTGGTATTCGTCGGCTCCCCCGGAGTGTTCGCGGACAACGCGCACGGCCTTTACATCAACCCCGGTGGCCGGGTGTTCGACGAGCTCGCGGACAACGACATCATCCACGTCGCCAACGCTGGCGACTCTATGGGCATCCACCCGCTCGGCGTGGACCCGAGCACCTTTGACGACGTGACCCAAGTCAAAACCGATCCAGGCCCAGCTGGCGACGACTTCCACACCGGCTACACCACGAAAGCCCACAGCAGCTACTTTTTTCCAGACAGCTCTGGTTTGCAGAACCTCGGCAAAATCATCGCTGGCGTAGAACCGGAGCACAAGTGACCCCTTCATCGCACAGACGATCTGCTCAGAGAGTGCTCGCCGTCCTCGCCGTCGCAATGCTCGTCTCAGGTTGCACACCCAATGGGCGCGCGCAGTCAGAACCCCCGTCCTCATCGTCGCCTCGCAACAACGTGACCACCCTCCGAGTGAAAGACGAGCCCGTGACCGTTTCCCCCAGCATCGCCAGCCAACGCCAAGCCCAGGAAACGTTCTACCACTACATGCTGGCCACGCTCCAACAACTACCGCACTCGGCAACTCTCGACAACCACCGATACAGCGCCGGAGGAGTCGTCCAATGCGACGACCGGATCGACCAACTCAACGCCCCGATCACGTACTACGACCATTTCGACACACTTACTCCCCCCGGAACAGACCTCAACACTTTGATCACGCAAACCGGGGATATCTGGAAAAGCTGGGGCTGGAAAGTCGAAGAACGCGACGGCAACAAGCCCAACCGCTACGGCACCTCTCCAGACGGATACACGCTGCGAATCGAAGCCGCATACCCAGCTGGCTATCCACCCACGCTCGGCGGGCACTCGCCCTGTTTCCCTGCAAGCCTCCGCGACGACGACGTCCCCAGGCCTCGCGTCATCACCAAAGACGGTCTTCAATACAGCTAGCCGCGCGCAGTAGCTATTTCGAGCCAAACAGCAGCGGATTGCAGAACATGGGCAAGATCATCGACCAACAGAAACCCGATCCGAAATGACGAATCGCTCGACAAGGAACTATCGCACCGGTGCTCTCGTCGCTGTCGTCGCACTCATCTCTGGGTGCGACGTTGCGGGAGGCACGGGTCCTTCGTCGTCTCAAGAGACACCCCGCAATAGCGCGGAAGGAGCCCCCGTGGCCACATCCCAGCCCATCGCCAGCCAACGCCAAGCCCAAGAGGCCTTGTACCACTACATGCAAGCCACGCTCCAACAACTGCCCTACGATGTTTCGCTCGACAACCACCGATACGGCGGAACGGGTGGGGTCATGCAATGCGACGACCGGATCGACCAGCTCAACGCCCCAATCCAGTACTACAACGTCTTTGACACACGAGTCCCGCCAGGAACGGACTACGCCGACTTCGTCGTTAAAGTCGGGGAGATCTGGAAGGGCTGGGGGTGGCGAGTCGAAGAACTCGAAGATGACGACAAGCCCAACCGAACCGGCACCTCGCCAGACGGCTACCAACTCGACATTGCCGTCTACTCCGGTAAGTTCGCGTCCTATCCTCCTAAATTCGGCGGGCACACACCCTGCTTCCCCGCAAGCCTCCGCGATGACGACGTTCCCGCGCCACGGGTGATCACGAGCGACGGCCTGCTCTACGACGAGCCAAGCACCACGCCCACGAGTTGAACGGAGAGCGCTCGCGGAACGCCCCTTTTCATCGGGTACACGGTGCTGTCGGGACGAACTCCCAGACCTGTACGCGACGGAGCGGGCTTCGCGGCCCGTGGTCGAACAGGAGAGAGGGAGGCCCACTCCCCAGGGGCCATGGCTCTTGGAAACCTGGCACGGCGCGCGGGGGCCTGGCCGAGCGGTCGGCATACCGTGGTCGTAGTGATTTCCACGCCCCTTGGGGTGCCTGCGGCATCGGGCTATCGGGGTTCCACGGGACCGGGGGGAGACCGGACACAGCGCCGGGTTTGGTGCCGGTGCGGTCGTCGCGGGGACTCCCTCAGGGCTGTCCGGTTCGGCCATCTCTGCCCATACCGAACACGGTGCCCTCGCTATTGCAACCCTTGCGGGAAAGCCTCTTACTGCCTGTCACCCGTCCACCAGGCCAAGTATGGATTCAACCTCCATCCGCCTGCCTCCCCACAGGCTCTCCGACAAAGCCGCGCGGGCGGCTCGGAGTAAAGCCAGCTAGAACTACTGCGTACCCACTGCGTACTGCTCCGGTGCCAGGCTATTCGAAGCCAAAAGAAAGCAAGAGGCCCCGGTCTGCGTTTCCGCTGACCGGGGCCTCTCTAACTGTCTCAACCAACAGTGTCGGGGTGGCGGGATTCGAACCCACGGCCTCTTCGTCCCGAACGAAGCGCGCTACCAAGCTGCGCCACACCCCGTGGCAAGCCAGTTGATACTACCGCATACCGGCTGTCGGGCCAAACCGGTTCGGGTCAGTCGCGGACGGGGTGGGCGACCCCGACGGGGACGTCTCGCGCATAGGACGAGGGCCCGCCGCCGGACGGTTTCGCGACCAAGGTGAGCAAGGTTGCCTCCGGGCGGCAGCAGAACCGCGCCGGGGCGTACGGGGAGGTGCCGAGCCCTGCCGAGACATGCAGCCGGGTGCGTTGCCCCCACTGCGAGGCCCCGCGCGCCCGGGCGCGGTCGATCCCGCAGTTCGTCACGATGGCGCCGTAGCCGGGAAGGCGCAGTTGGCCGCCATGGGTGTGGCCCGCGAGCACCAAGTCGTAGTTGTCCGCCGCGAAGCGGTCGAGCACGCGCGGCTCGGGCGAATGGGTCAGGCCGAGCCGAAGCCCGACATGCGCGCCCGGCGCCGCGCCGATCGCGTCGTAGCGGTCCCGGTGCAGGTGCGGGTCGTCCACGCCTGCGGCGGCGATCCGCACGCCTGCGACGCTGAACTCGCGGAAAGTGTGGGTCGCGTCGGTCCAGCCGCGTTCTTGGAAGGCCGCGCGCAGGTCCTGCCAGGGGAGCGGTTCGCCGTGCGATCGTTTGGCCTGGTCTTTGCGCAGGTAGCGGGCGGGGTTCTTCGGGGTCGGCCCGAAGTAGTCGTTGCTGCCGAAGACGAAGAGGCCCGGACGGTCGAGCAGGCCGCCGAGGCTCTGGACCACTGCCGGCACGGCGCGGGGATGCGCGAGGTTGTCGCCGGTGTCCACGACGAGGTCCGGCTCCAACGCGTCGAGCTCGCGAAGCCATTGCTGTTTGAGCCGCTGCCCAGGGGTCATGTGCAGGTCGGAGATGTGCAAGACCCGCAGGGGCCGGGAGCCGGGGGAGAGCACGGGGATGGTCACTTCGCGCAAGCAGAACGCGACTCGCTCGACCAGGGACGCGTAGCCCAGGCCGAGCACCGCTGCCCCTGCCGCAGCTTTGGCCCCGGCTTTGACCGCTCGGGACGGGAATCTGTTAGCGCTGGTACTCATTGCCGGTTATTTTACTCCGATTCGCCGCCGGGCATGCCGGGCTCGCGGCCGGCACTGCTCAGTTCCCGCCGCGGCCGCCAGGCCAGCCGGGAATCTTGGACAGATCGGGCCAGCCCGGGATATGGGGCAGCCGGGGGAGGCCAGGCCGGTCGCCGGGCCTTCAAGGCGGCCCGTCGCCCCCGCCGCTGTCTTGCTCGTTGTCATGGGTCCCGAAGTCGCCGAGGCCGCCGCCGTCGCCATGCGGCATGTCGTCGTTGTGCTCCTCCGGCGGGGGCGGGGGCGGCGGGACAGGGGCGTTGCCGTCGCTGACGTGGATGGTGATGGCCAGGCCAGGCACCACGCTGCCGCCGCCGCCGGGCGGGGTCTCGCTGAGCACGGTGCCCTTGGGCTCCCAGCGGTAGTCCGTGACGACGGTGACCGGGAAGTCGAGGTCTTTGAGCTGCTTCACGGCGTCGTCCTCCTGCATCCCGACCACGTTCGGGATGTGGCTCTTCGGCGACCCCTGCACGTAGAAGGGGTCGGAGTCCGGCATGGTGATCGGGCCGTATTTCTCCGCGATCGGGGCCATGGCCTTGTACCACATGGGCGCGACGTTCGCGCCGTAGAGATTGCCGTCGCCGCAGTTGTACAGCGTCGCGCCGACGCAGATCTCGCCGGGGGTCTTGGTGTCGCCGTAGGCGAGCGCGGCCCCGGCGTAGTGGTTCGTGAACGCGAGGAACGCCGAGGAGCGGTGCGTCTCAGTGGTTCCGGTCTTGGCGGACACCGGGAGGTGCCAGCCTGCGTTCGCGGCGGGGACCGCCGAGGTGCCGGGCGAGACGTCGTCCTTGCTGAGCGCGTTCGCCAAGGTGTCGGCGAGGCCCTCGGAGACCGCGTTCGCGCACGGCTTCTCGTGGAGCTCGACCTTCTTGCCGGTGTGGTCGGTCACCTCTTCGATCGGGGACGGCGGGCACCAGCGGCCGTGCGAGGCCAGCGTGGCTGCGACGTTCGAGAGCTCGATCGGGTTGATGGCGGTGGGGCCGAGGGTGAACGAGCCGAGGTTCTCCTTCTTGAACATGTCGGCGAGGCTCATGTCACCGTGGCCGGACGTGCCGGGCTCCGCGTAGGAGCGCATGCCGAGCCGGATCGCCATGTCCACGGCGGGCGGGACGCCCACCTCGGAGAGGAGCTTCACGAACGCGGTGTTCGGCGAGGTGGCCAGGGCGTCGGTGATCGACATCGCGCCTCGGTAGCCGCCAGCGTTCTTCACGCAGTAGTAGGTGGCCGGGCAGCCGGGGCGCTTGCTATCGCCCATGCCTTTCACCTGGTAGAAGGGCGGAACGGAGAGGACGGCGCTCGTGCCGAGCCCCTTCTCCATGGCCGCGGCGACCGTGAAGATCTTGAAGACCGACCCCGCGCCGTCGCCGACCATCGAGAACGGCTCTGGCTGCACGGTCTGGTGGTTGTCGGTGTCGAGCCCGTACATGCGGCTCGAAGCCATCGCGAGGACTTTGTGGTTGAGCTTGCCGGGGGCGATGATGCTCTCCACGCCCGCGATGTTGCCGCTCTTCGCGTCCACCACCGAGTTCACGGCTTTTTGCACCGAGGCCTGCACGTCCGAGTCGAGCGTGGTCTTGACCGTGAGGTTGTCCCGCTCGATCTGCTCCTCGCTCAGCCCGCTCTCTTGCAGGTACTGCAGCACGTAGGCGCAGAAGAACCCGACGTTGTTCGGGCTCGCCTCGATGCAGCCGTGCGGCAGGTGCTGCGGCTCGGGCAGCACGTCGAGCGGCTGCTGCTTGGCGGCCTCGAACTCGGCCGCCCGCGCGGGGACGTTCTTGATCAAGGTGTCGAGGACCGTGTTGCGCCGCTCGGTCACCCCCGCCGTGTTGGTGTAGGGGTTGAGCAGGGAGCTGGACTGGACCATGCCTGCGAGCATCGCGGACTGCGCGATGTTGAGCTCGTTCGCCGAGACGCCGAAGTAGGTCCGCGAGGCCGCCTCGATCCCGTACGCCTCGTTCCCGAACGGGACGAGGTTGAGGTACCGGGTGAGGATCTCGTCCTTGGCCTTCTCCCTGGCCGCGTCGTCGCCGAGGTGGTCCTTCTCCTGGTACTGCGTGGTGAGGGCGCGCTCGAGGCTGAGCGCGGCCCGGATCTCGCGGAGCTTGCGGGTGGGCGTGGCCTCGATCGCCGCCCGGCGCTGCTCCTCGTTCTTGGCGAGGACGAGGAGCTGGTAGTTCTTGATGTACTGCTGGTCGATCGTGGAGGCGCCCTGGCGGATTTCGCCCGCGCTGTTGTTGGTCAGCGCGGCGCGCATCGTCCCGCGCCAGTCCACGCCGTCGTGGGAGTTGAACCGCTTGTCCTCCACCGAGACCAGCGCGAGCTTCATATCGGGGGAGATTTTGTCGCTGGGCACCACGATCCGGTACTGCTCGTAGACGTAGGCGAGTCGCTGGCCCTTGTTGTCGAGGATGGTGGTGACCCCTGGGACGTTGCCGACGAGGAGGTCGCCCGCGAACTTCTCGATCGAGGTCGCGACGCCGCCCGCGGCGAGCGCGCCGCCGCCGACGATCGGGAAGCAGATCCCTGCGATGAGCACGCCCGCGAGCACTGTGTAACACAGCAGGCGCATGAAGGTGTTCCCCGTGGCGCCCGGTTGGGACGACGACGTTGTTGAAGTCATAGTCTCGCCAGTGTAACGGTTCGTCCTGGCGAAGCGGGAAGGCGAAGCGCCTCGCAGGTCATACTGGCGGCTGAGGCGGATAGGACGCCAGGCGGCAGGCGGCGTCGCGCACGGAGGCGGCGCGGGCACGCGAGCGCCCGATAACGCCGCAGGCCGCAGCCTCAGCGGTCAGTCTGCGGTGATTTGCTCCGCCAGGGCCCGCAGCCCTTCGAGGTCGTTCGCGCCGAACGGGAGGGCTGGGACGCCGACCACCCGGATATTGGGGTGGCTGTGTGTGAAGGCGCGCAGGTGGCGCAGTTCGGTCGAGCCGGTTTCGAGCCGCTCCAAGTGCGCTTTGAGGACGGCCTTCGCCAATTGCGCGCTCGGCTCGGCGCCGCCCTTGGCGGGGAGCTGCTCGTCGAATTGCTCGACGGCCTGGACGCTCCGCGCGGCGGACAGCGTGGAGATCGCGGGATGGGTGCGGTTGACCAGGAGGCAGGAGAGGGGCAGCCGCTCGGCGCTGAGTCGGTCGATGAAGAACGAGGCCTCCCGCAGGGAGTCGGACTCGGCCGTTGTGACCACGATGAAGGCCGTGCCCGGTCGGGAGAGCAGCCGGTACGTGCGCTCGGCGCGCTCGCGGAACCCGCCGAACACCGTGTCGACGGATTGCATGAACGCGGACACGTCGTGCAGCGTCTGGCTGCCGACCACCATGGAGATGCCGCGCAGCGCGATGCCGAAGACGCCGCTCATCACGCGCCCGACGCCTCGGCCTTGTTTGGTGAGCAGACGGACCAGCCTGCTGTCGAGGAAGGTCCCCATCCGCTTCGGGGCGTCGAGGAAGTCCAGCGCGTTGCGCGACGGCGGCGTGTCCACCACGATCAGGTCCCAGCGCGCGTCGCCGAGCAACTGGGAGAGCTTCTCCATCGCCATGTACTCCTGCGTCCCGGAGAACGAGGTGACCATGGTCTGGTAGACGGGGTTGGCGAGGATCGCTTGGGCGCGTTCCGCCGAGGCGTTCGCGACCACCATGTCGTCGAAGGTCTGGTGCATGTCGAGCATCAACGCGTGCAGCTCGCCCGCGACGGATTTCGGCAGGGGCACCCGTTGCGGCGTGTTGTTCAGCTCCGCGACGCCGAGCGCCTGGGCGAGCCGCTTGGCCGGGTCGATGGTGAGCACGACGACCTTCCTGCCGAGCTCGGCGGCGTGCAGGGCGATGGCGGCAGATGTGGTGGTCTTGCCGACTCCGCCCGAGCCGCAGCAGACCAGGACTTTGGTCGTTGGGTCCTCCAGGAGCGCCTTCGGCGGGGCTGTCGTGCTCATCGGACTCCCATTTGTGTCAGCCGCTCGGCGAGCTCGTAGAGCGCGCCGAGGTCCACGCCTTCGGCGAGCAGCGGGAGCGGGAGCTGAGGAAGGTCGAGCCCGGCCAGGATGCGGGCTTGCTCCTGCTGGCGGGCTTGGGTCACGGCGTGGTCGATGGTCTCGGTGATCAAACCGGCGAAATCCTCTTCCGCGAGGTCGAGCCCGATGGCGTCGAAGCCTTTGCTGAGCGAGTTCGCGTCCACAGAGCCCTGCACTGCCGCCTCGATCTGCTCCTGGGTGAGATATTGCGCGGGCGAGCGGTTGACGAGCGCTGCGCCGAGGCCGACCCCGATCTTCTGGATCACGGAGACCGCTTCGACTGTCTCCTGCACCGGCAGCGCCTCCAGGATCGTCGCGAGGTGCACCACGGTGTCCGTCGAGCGCAGCACGGACGAGACGTTCTCCGCGTGGCGGTAGACCGGGCCGCCTTTCGCGATCTCTTTGAGCGCGGCGGCGGCGCCGAGGAAGCTGTCGACCCTGCCGGTCGGCGGGGCGTCGACGACGATGGCGTCGTAGCAGGACGTGCCCGACTTCGGCGGTTTGCCGAGCGCGCTGCGCTTGCCGGAGTTCTGGGTCCGGGTGGCGATCTCGTAGATCTTGCCGGTCAGCACCACGTCGTCGAGGCCGGGGGCGACGGTGGTGATGAAGTCCACCGCGCCGACCGCGCGCATCGCCTTGGCGGCGAAGCCGAGGTTGTAGAACATCTCGAAGTATTCGAGGATCGCCGACTCGACGTCGATGGCCAGCGCCCAGACCTCGCCGCCGTTCGCCGCGCTGGCGACCTTGGTCTCCGCGTACGGCAGCGGGGGCATGTCGAAGAGGTGGGCGATCGACTGCCTGCCCTCGACCTCGACGAGCAGCACCCGCCGCCCGCTGGAGGCGAGCGCTATCGCGAGCGCCGCGGAGAGGGTGCTCTTGCCGACACCGCCTTTGCCCGAGACGAAGTGCAGTTTGGCGCGCGCGGCCCGGCTGGGCCAGAGGTTCGGGGCAGGCTCCGTCACGGTCGCCGCCTCCGTGCGCTGTGAGGTCCGCATCCGACCACAATAAGCGAAAGAGCTACAGTGTCTCTCGTGTCCCCTCAACAAGATGCAAACCCCGCCTGGGAGTACGTCACCGTGCCGCTGATCACGCATGCGACCAAGCAGATCTTGGACCAGTGGGGATCGGACGGCTGGGAATTGGTGACGGTCTTGCCCGGTCCGACGGGGGAGAGCCACATCGCCTACCTGAAGAGGAAGAAATGAGCAATTGGTCCGCCCGGCTCGCTGAGATCGGTATTACGCTGCCTCCCGTCGCGAAACCTGCGGGGGCGTATGTGCCCGCCCTGCGGGTGGGGGACCTGGTCCACACCTCGGGGCAGTTGCCCTATGTGGACGGCAAGCTGCCTCGGACGGGGATCGTCGGCATCGGCCCCGACTTCGTGGACCCGGAGCAGGCGAAAGCGTTGGCGCAGTTCAGCGCCCTCAACGCGCTTGCCGCCGTGCACGACCTGGTCGGGATCGACAATGTCGTGCAGGTCGTGAAGGTGACTGGTTTCGTCGCCTCCTCCCCGGATTTCGGCGGACAGCCCGGCGTCATCAACGGGGCTTCCGAGCTGCTCGGGCAGATTTTTGGCGAAGCGGGGGCGCACGCCCGTTCCGCCGTCGGCGTGGCGGCGTTGCCGCTGGGCGCGCCCGTCGAGGTGGAGCTGACCGTCTTGGTGAAACCGGCCTCCTGACGCCGGGGGATCGGTCGTTGTCATGGGCGAGCAGCAGGGAGCGCTGACCCACCCGGCGTACGAGGCCGTGCGGCCGGTGACCGAGCAGGCTTCGGTGCTTTTGGCGCGCAACCCCTCGCTCATGACCTTGGACGGGACCAACACGTGGGTGCTCCGCGCCCCTGGGTCGAAGGCCTGCGTCGTTGTCGACCCCGGCCCGGACGACGCAGGCCATATCGGGCGGATCCTCGCCCTCGGGGACATCGCCGCAGTGCTGCTGACGCATCATCATCTCGACCACGTGCGGGCGCTGCCCGCGCTGCGCCGACGGCTGGCCGCATCGGGGCACGAGCCCGTTGTGCTCGCGATGAGTCCAAGGATGGCGCGCAAGTCCCAGACGCAACTTCCTCGTCTTCGGCCGAGCCGGGACGTGTGGGAGGTCGCCAGGGACGGCCAGACGCTGGAGTTCGCCGGAGTGCGGCTGACCGTCGTCGCGACTCCGGGGCACACCTCGGACTCGGTCTCGTTCTTGCTGCACGGACGGGACGGCCATGATCGAAACGGCTCGGTGGAAGCTGTGCTCACGGGGGACATGATCCTCGGGAGAGGCTCCACGGTCCTCGACCCGAAGAGCGGCGATCTCGGGGACTACCTCGGCTCGATGCGCAAACTCATGGCGGTGGGGGCGGGGGTCGTCGGCCTGCCGGGGCACGGGCCGGAGCTTGTCGACACGGCGGCGGCGGCGGAGACGGGCCTGCGGCATCGCGAGGAGCGTTTGGACCAAGTCCGGGCGGCTCTCGCCAAGCTCGGCCCGAAGGCTTCGGCGTGGAAGGTGACCCGAGAGGTGTACCAAGACGTGGACGCGAAGCTCTTGCCCGTCGCGCTCAGCTCCACGCGCGTGCAGTTGAGGTACCTGCGCCGCTGAGGGGAGAACGAATTCAGCCCCCGGCAACGATCAGAATCGTCGGCGGGGACTGAATGATCTCGTTCGAGTCCGAACGCTCAGCGCGCGCGGCGGGCCAGGCGCTCCGAGTCGCTGATGAGCACCGACTTGCCTTCCAGCTTCAGCCAGCCGCGGTGGGCGAAGTCGGCGAGCGCCTTGTTCACCGTCTCGCGGGACGCGCCGACCAGCTGGGCGATCTCCTCTTGGGTGAGGTCGTGCGTGACGCGGAGGGCGTCGCCCTCCTGGGTGCCGAAGCGCTGCGCGAGCTGCAGCAGGGCCTTGGCCACACGGCCGGGCACGTCGGTGAAGATGAGGTCGGCCAGCGTGTTGTTGGTCCGGCGCAGCCGTCGGGCGACCACGCGGAGCAGTTGCTCCGCGATTTCCGGGCGCTGGGTGATCCAGCTCCGGAGCGCTTCGCGGTCGAGCGTCACGGCGCGGACCTCGGTCACCGCAGTGGCCTTCGAGGTGCGGGGGCCGGGGTCGAACACGGAGAGCTCGCCGAACATGTCGGAGGGCCCCATGATCGTGATCAAGTTTTCCCGGCCGTCGCCTTTTTGCCTGCCGATCTTGACCTTGCCGGAGACAATGATGTACAGGTTGTCGCCCGGCTCCCCCTCGTGGAAGATCACATGGCCACGGGGGAACTCGGCAGGCACAAGCTCTTTGGTCAGCGCGGCGACTGCTGCGGGCTCGACACCCTGAAAAATTCCTGCTCGAGCGAGGACATCTTCCATCTGCGCGCCTTCCTTCACAATATAGCTATTTCAAAGCTCCGCCCCCGGCGGCGCGGGCAGAGCTGGACACGGGTCGTAACCCTTCGCAAGTGTTCTACCATATCGGTTGCCTCAAGTGAAGCAACTCCTCGCCGAACATGGCCAAGTTCGAGGCCTGCGTCAGGAAAGAACGCCTCGAATTAGAGCTTTGGGTCAATTTTCTGTGACGGAACTCGCGGCTTTGACCTTCTCGCGACGCACATCGTAGATGTCGAGCGCCTCGGGGAGGCCGTCTTCGACGAGCGTGCCCATTTCCGCAGAGTTCGCGTTCAGCAGAAATTCTTCCACTTGGTCCTCGCGCGGGCCGGATCGGCCGAGACGCGTTTCGAGGCGTTGCATCGCGAGCGCGAAGAGCATCAACACAGCGGGGGCTAACACCACCAAGAGGCCTTGCATGCGGGTAGTCAACTAGACGCAGGTCTCAACGCGGCAACGAAACCCGCCTACGCTCGGTCTCGGATTGTTCCGGAGCGTTGTGCTCTAGGCTGGGTCCGGTGCCCGTCGTCTCTGCTCTGAAGAACCGCCCGAAAGCGCCCCTCGGCCTGGTCCGGCGGGCCCGGCGGATGTCGCGCGAGCTGGCCGAGCTCTTCCCGGACGCGCACTGCGAGTTGGACTTCGCGAACCCGCTCGAACTCCTGGTGGCCACTGTCCTGTCGGCGCAGACCACGGATGTCCGGGTGAACATGGTGACCCCGGCGCTTTTCGCGCGGTACCGGACAGCGGAGGACTACGCCAGTGCGAAACAGGCCGACGTGGAGGAGCTGATCCGCACGATCGGCCTTTTCCGGGCGAAAGCCGCCAACTTGATCGGCATCGGCTCGGCGCTGTGCGAGCGCTTCGGCGGCGAGGTCCCCGGGACGCTCAAGGAGCTCGTGACCCTGCCCGGCGTGGGCCGGAAAACGGCGAACGTGGTGCTCGGCAACGCGTTCGGCGTCCCCGGCCTCACGGTGGACACGCACTTCGGCAGGCTCGTGGGGCGGTGGAAGTGGACCGAGGAGACCGACCCGGTGAAAATCGAGCACGCGGTCGGGGCGCTGATCGAGCGCAAAGAGTGGACGACGCTCTCGCACCGGGTGATCTGGTTCGGGCGGAGCGTGTGCCATTCGCAGCGCCCGGCGTGCGGGGCGTGCCCGCTCGCCCGTGATTGCCCGAGCTACGGGGTCGGCCCGACCGACCGCGCTGTCGCGCAGCGCCTGGTCAAGACCTCGTACTCGGCGGCCCTGCTGCAAGGAGCTTTGTGATGGCCGAGCTGCTCGTGGACCCTCAGCGGCTGCCTGCATGGCTGCGCCCGCTCGCCGCAGAAGTCTCCCAGCTCGACGTGGAGCTGCGCAACCGCCGCTGGGTCGCGCAGCTCAAGAAGCTGCGCGCGGTGCGCCACGCGGCGGTGCTGGTCCTCATCGCGGGCTCCTCGGGCGGGGAGTCGGGGCAGCCTCCCGAGGACGCGACCGTGCTGCTGACCCGCCGCGCGCCCAGGATGCGCTCGCATGCGGGCCAAGTGGCGTTCCCCGGCGGGGCGGTGGACCCGACGGACGACGGCCCCTTGGCCGCGGCGCTGCGCGAGGCCTGGGAGGAGACCGGGGTCGATATCGGGGGAGTGCTTCCGTTCGCCCGGCTCGACCCGCTCTTCGTGCCGCCGTCCGGCTTCGACGTGACCCCGGTGCTGGCGTTCTGGGAACGTCCTTCGCAGGTGCGTCCGGTGAACGCCGGGGAGACGGACCTGGTCCGGGCGGTCCGGCTCGACGAGCTGCTCGACCCTCGGAACCGGCTCATGGGCAAACGCGGCCCGATCTTCAAAGGCCCGGCGTTCGAGCTCGAGGACATGTTCGTGTGGGGCTTCACCGGAGGACTGCTCTCGGCTGTTCTCGCAGGCGCGGGCTGGGAGCGGCCCTGGGACCGCCGGAGGGCGGTCGAGGTGGAGGCTATCTTGCAGCGAGAGACTGACGAGCCAGGAACGTCAGAAGTCGTTCCGTGACCGCTTGAGGGTTCTCTTGGTGCGCGTAGTGCCCGGACTCTGGGATTGTCGCGGAATCCGCGACCTGCAGCCAGCGCAGGCTGCGTTCCATGGGCCGGTGGAGGACGTAGCGGTCCTGCTCGCCGCGCAGCAGCAGCCCTGGAGTCTGGAGCACGCGGCGCGTCTGGCGCAGGAACCGCCACCCGTCCGGCCGGAACTGGCTGCGGAACGCCCAGCGTTGGTATTCGAGCGCGAGATGCGCGCATTTCGGGATCTGGACCGCCATCCGCGCCAGCCGCTCGGTCTCGGCGAAGTCGGCGGTGGAGCGCCAGCTCGGCCCGGAGCGCTCCCGCAGCAGGCGGGCCGCGCCCTCGCCGTCGCCCTGGCGCAGCGCGCGCTCGGGGACGCGGGGGATTTGGTGGTGCAAGAGCGAGGGGAGCGCCGAGGCGATCTGATGGGGGTCTGCGAGCATCGCCCGCCGCACCTCGATCGGGTGCGGCGCGGAGACCACGGCGATCCCGCGCGTCTGCGCCGGGTGCAGCGCGGCGACAGCCCAGCTGATCAGCCCGCCCTCGGCATGGCCGACGAGGACGGCGGAGCGGTGGCCGAGGGAGCGGACGAGCCCCGCGACGTCCGAGGCGAGCGTCGTCGCGTCGTATCCTCGGGGCGGTTTGTCGCTGTCCCCGTATCCGCGCAGGTCGACGGCGACAGGACGCAAGCCCGCCTGCGCCAGGGGCGCGAGCTGGTGGCGCCAAGCCCACCAGAATTCCGCGAATCCGTGCAACAGCAGCACGAGCTCGCGCCCGTGGTCGCCGACGGATTCGAGAGGTTCGACGATGTGGAACCGGAGCCCGTTGGCGTGCACGTCCTGATGGGCCCAGGGACCGGGGAGGCGGACCGCTGACGGGTCGGGCAAAGAAGCCGCCTGAGCAGGGCACATAGGCGAGCCCTAGGCTGCGGGTGCCTCGGCGGGCTCGTGGTGCGGCCGCTGCGGGATGAGGGTTTTGAGGTCTTTCACCGACTGGATGGTCTTTTTGGGCGGGGAGATCCGGCGGACGACGAGGTAGCCCGCGACGCCGATGCCGACGGCCGCGCCGACCATGAGCAAGAAGACGATGCCGAACGCGGCCCAGCCGGGCAGCCACTCCATGAGCAGCCAGCCGAGGAAGAAGAAGAAAAAGAAACTGCTGTACAGCAGGATGATCAACGCGGTGATGATGAAGGCCGCGGAGACGGCTGCCTTTTTGCCGTCCTGGACCAGCTCCGCTTTCGCGAGGGCGACCTCGGACCGGACCAGGGTGGAGAGGTGGACGGTCGCCTCGCGCACCAAGTCGCCGACGCTGGCTGCCGAACCAGCGCCGCCGGTCGCGGCAAGGTCGGTCAAGGGGATGGTGGGGCCGGTTTCGCGGGAGCTCACGTCGTTCCTTTCTTCGCGGAACCTTTATCTTGCCATCCGCTGTTGGCATTCGTGAAACGAGAGGCGCCGTCTTTGGCGCGCTGAGGCTTCGACGACCTTTTTGATCGCCTCGGCAGTGCTGGTCGGGACGCTCCGGGCCCCGTCACTCGGCCCTGGGCGTCCGGTGTCGTCTCGGCGATTGCCAGGCGTCATCCCTCGACGACGCTCTTGATCGCCTCGAAGACTCCGGGGTCCACCAGCGTCGACACGTCGCCGAGCGCGCGGTGCTCCGCCAAGTCGCGAAGGAGCCTGCGCATGATTTTGCCGCTGCGGGTCTTGGGCAGCTCGGGGACGACATAGATGTTCCTCGGTTTGGCGATCGGCGAGATCTCCGTTGCGACTTGGCCCTTGAGCTCGGCGACCAGCTCTGGGCCGGTCGGCGGAGCGTCTTGCTGCAAGATGACGAAGGCGACCACGGCCTGGCCGGTCGTCTCGTCGGAGGCGCCGATCACGGCGGCCTCGGCGACGTGGCCGTGCCCGACGAGCGCGGACTCCACCTCGGCGGTGGAGATCCGGTGCCCGGAGACGTTCATGACGTCGTCCACCCGGCCCAGCACCCACAGCGCGCCGTCCTCGTCCAGCCGGGCTCCGTCGCCCGCGAAATACCAGTTGCCCTTCTTGTACTGCGACCAGTAGGTCTCTTTGAACCGCTCTGGGTCGCCCCAGACGCCGCGCAGCATCGCGGGCCACGGCTGGTCGAGCACCAGGTAGCCGTTGGCCCCTGGGGCGATGGGGTCGCCGTGCTCGTCCACCACTTTCGCGCTGATGCCCGGCAACGGGGCCATGGCGGAGCCCGGCTTCGTCTCGGTGACCCCGGGCAGCGGGGAGATCATGATCGCCCCGGTCTCGGTCTGCCACCAGGTGTCCACGATCGGGGTCTTCCCCGCGCCGATGTGCTCGCGGTACCAGCGCCACGCCTCCGGGTTGATCGGCTCGCCGACGCTGCCGAGCAGGCGGAGCGAGCTGAGGTCGTGCGCGTCCGGGATCTCGCGGCCCCATTTCATGAAGGTGCGGATGAGCGTCGGCGCGGTGTAGTAGATCGTGACGCCCAGTTCCTCGATCACCTCGAAGTGCCGGTGCTCGTCCGGGTAGTTCGGGGTGCCCTCGTAGAGGACTTGGGTGGCGGCGTTCGCCAGCGGGCCGTAGACGATGTAGCTGTGCCCGGTCACCCAGCCGATGTCGGCGGTGCACCAGTAGACGTCCGTCTCGGGCTTGTGGTCGAAGACGAAGTGGTGCGTGTACGCGGTCTGCACCAGGTAGCCGCCGGAGGCGTGCAGGATGCCCTTCGGCTTGCCGGTGGTGCCGGAGGTGTAGAGCAGGAACAACGGGTGCTCCGCGTCGAACGCCTCCGCGATGTGCGCCGTCGGCTGCTGCGGGACTGTCTGGTCCCACCACAGGTCCCGGCCCGTCCACGTCACGTCGATCCCGGTGCGCCGGACGACGAGCACGTGCTCGACCGGGTTCGCGGCCTTGCCCTCCGCCTCGTCCGCGTCGAGCCCCGCCAGGGCCTCGTCCACCGCCGTCTTCAGCGGCGCGGGGGCGCCCCGGCGGTACTGGCCGTCGGCGGTGATGACCAGTTTCGCCTGCGAGTCCTCGATCCTGGCTTTGAGCGCGGCGGCGGAGAACCCGGCGAAGATGACCGTGTGGGTGACGCCGAGGCGCGCGCAGGCGAGGATCGCGGCGATGGCCTCGGGGATCATCGGCAGGTAGATCGCGGCCCGGTCCCCGGCCTTCAAGCCGAAGGAGGCGAGCAGGTTGGCGGTCTGGCTCGTCAGCGCCGTCAGCTCGGCGTACGTGACGTCGCGGCGCTCGCCGGTCTCGCCGACCCAGTGCAACGCGACCTTGTCGCCGAGCCCCGCCGCGACGTGCCGGTCCAGGCAGTTCGCCGCGACGTTCAGCTTGCCGCCGACGAACCATTTCGCGAACGGGGCCTCGGACCAGTCCAGGACCTGCTCGAACGGGGTGGACCACTCGAGCCGGGCGGCCTGCTCGGCCCAGAACGCGAGCCGGTCCGCTGCGGCCTGGTCGTACAGCTCGGGGCCGGTGTTCGCGGCCGAGACGAACTCCGGGCTGGGGGTGTACACGTCGAGGTCTTGCTGCGTCACGGTTTTCAGCCTAGCCCAGTGATGTGATGTGGGTAATGCCGGAGGCCGCTAAGTTATGTCCGGTTCGAGTGGCGGCTTAAGCCATCGTCCGTTAGCGTTGTGCCACTTGTGGCGGCGCGTGGCGCCGGGTGTGATTTGACGAGGAGATGTCGGTTGAGGCGGGTCGTTGTTGCTCTCGCTCTGCTCGCGGGCCTGTTGACCGCGTGCTCCGCCACGCAGGGCGGCGTCGACAGCCGTTTTGTCACGGTGCTCTCCACCGAGCCGCAAAACCCGCTCGTCCCGTCGAACACGAACGAGATCGGCGGCGGCTGGGTCGTGGACCGGCTCTTCGCCGGGCTGGAGTACCTCGACGCGGACGGGCGCGTCCACGACGACGCGGCGGAGTCGGTGGAGCTCTCCGAGGACAAGCTCGTCTACACGATGAAGCTGCGTCCCGGCCAGACGTTCACCAACGGCGAGCCGGTGACCTCGCGCTCGTATGTGGACGCGTGGAACTTCGGAGCGCTTTCGACGAACGCGCAGCTGCAGGCCTCGGCCTACGAGAAGATCGCGGGCTACGAGGACCTCGCGGCCGAACCGCCCAAGGCGCGGGCCATGTCGGGCTTGCGGGTGGTCGACGACCTGACGTTCACCGTCACGCTCTCCCAGCCAGCCGTCGACTTCAAGATCTCGCTCGCCTGGTCGCCGTACTACCCGTTGCCGCAGGCCGCGTACCGGGATGTCCAGGCGTACGGCGAGCGCCCGATCGGCAACGGCCCCTACGAGCTCGCCAGCCCGGACGCGTGGCAGCACAACGCGCGATTGGACCTCAAGCGCAGCCCCAATTACCACGGCCCGCGCCATGTCCAGAACGACGGCCTCGCGCTCATCTTCTACCAGTCCCAGGAGGCGGGCTACGCGGACCTCGTCGGCGGCAACCTCGACTTCCTCTACCTGCTGCCCGACAACGTCCTCGGCGTGTACAAGCGCGATCTCGGCGATCGTTTCCTCAAACAGCCCACAGCGCAGAACCTGCAGTTCGCCATCCCGTATTACTTGCCGCATTTCAGCGGCGAGGAGGGGAGGCTGCGCAGGCACGCGCTCGCCAAGGCGATCAACCGGGAGCAGATCGCCAAGGTCATCTACTACGACACCCGCACGCCGATGCGCGATTTCACCTCGTCCGCGTTGCCCGGCTTCGACCCGCACATCCCAGGGTCGGAAGTCCTCGACTACAACCCGGACGAGGCACGGGCGCTGTGGGCGCAGGCGGACCGGATCTCCAAGTGGGAGGGGACCGTGTTCTTCCTCTACAACTTCGACGGCGGCCATCAGGGCGTGATCGACGCGACCACGAATTATCTGCGCCGCAACCTCGGGATCTCCGCGGAGGGCATGCCGAAGCCCTCGTTCAAAGAAGTCCGCGACCTGGTCACCAAGCACCAGTCCCCGGGCGCGGTCCGCACCGGGTGGCTTGGCGACTACCCGACCGCGCTGAACTTTTTAGAGCCCCAATACATCACCGGCGGCGGGTCCAATGACGGCGGTTACACGAATCGGCAGTTCGACGCGTTGCTCCGCCAGGCCGAGGCGGCTCCGGACCAAGCGGAGGCGCTCGGTTACATCCGGCAAGCACAGAGCATCCTCTTCCAAGACCTGCCGGTGCTGCCGATGTTCGACTATGTGGCGGTGGGGGGCTACTCGGCCCGGCTCGACCATCCGCGCTCGACGTGGAACGGGGCTCCGGACTTCGAGAACCTCAAGCTCAAGGACGGCGCCCGATGACCCGTGTCCTCATCACCCGGCTGCTGCAGCTGGTCCCGGTTTTCTTCGGCGCCACGTTCCTCCTGTTCGCCATGGTCTACCTGCTGCCGGGCGACCCCATCTCCGCCCTCGGCGGCGGCAAGAAGCTCGCGCCGAACGTGGTGGCGAACCTGCGCAGGCAGTACCACCTCGACCAGCCCTTCGTCATGCAGTACTGGTACTACCTCAAGGGCATCTTCACCTTCGACTTCGGCACCTCCTACTCGGGGCGGCCCGTCTCGGCCATGCTGGCGGAGAAATTCCCGGTCACCGTGCGCCTCGCTTTGCTCGCGGGCGCGGTGGAGCTGCTCGGCGGGGTGGCGCTCGGCACGGTGTCGGGCCTGCGCAAGGGCCGCTGGTTCGACAGCACGGTGCTTTTCGCGAGCCTGGTGATTATCGCGGTCCCGATCTTCGTCATCGGCCTCGTCGCCCAGTTCGTCCTCGGCGTGGAGTGGGGGATAGCCCCGGTCACCATCGGCTCGGACGCGAGCTGGGGGCGGCTCTTCGTGCCCGGCGTGGTGCTCGGCCTCGTCTCGCTCGCGTATGTCGTGCGGCTGACCCGCGACTCGGTGTCCGAGGTCGCGGACGCCGAGTACGTCCGCACCGCGACGGCCAAAGGCCTTTCGCGGGGGCGCGTGGTCGTCGTGCACATCCTGCGCAACTCGCTCATCCCGGTGATCACGTTCGTCGGCGCGGACATCGGCGCGCTCATGGGCGGCGCCGTTGTCACCGAGGGCATCTTCAATATCAACGGCGTCGGCAACGCCATCTACCAGGGCGTGGTCCGGGGCGAGAGCGGGACGGTCGTCTCGTTCGTGACGGTGATCATCGTCGTGTACCTGCTCGCAAACCTGGTGGTGGACCTGCTGTACGCCTTACTGGACCCTCGGATCAGGAGGGCCTCATGACCCATTACGTCGCGCCGGAAGAGGCGGAGGACGCGTCGGCCTCCGCCGTCGTCGCGGGCGGGCCGCAGGGGTATTGGGGCGAGGCTTGGTCGCAGCTGCGGCGGAGCCCGAAGTTCTGGGTCTCTGTGGTGGTCCTGGCCTTCGTCCTGGTCGTCGTCGCCGCGCCGGGCTTGTTCAGCAGCGCCGACCCGCGCGCATGCGACCTCGACAAGAGCAAGGCCCCGCCGAGCGCGGCGCACCCGTTCGGCATGGACTTCCAAGGCTGCGACATCTATGCGCGCACGGTCCACGGCGCGCGCGCCTCGGTCGAGGTCGGCGTGGGCACAGCCCTCGCGGTGTTCCTCGTCGGCGGCCTCGTCGGCGTGCTCGCCGGATATTTCGGCGGCTGGTTGGACGGGCTGCTCTCCCGGACCGCCGAGATCTTCGCGGGCATCCCGCTCATCCTCGCGGCAGTGGTGCTGCTCAAAGTCCTCCCGTCGCGGGGCGTGCCCACGATCATCGCGATCCTCGCCGTCTTCAGCTGGCCGCAGATCGCCAGGGTCGCCCGGGCCTCGGCGACGATGGCGCGGTCCAAGGACTACGTGCTCGCGGCCCGCTCGCTCGGGGTCTCCACGCCGAAGATCCTGCTCCGGCACATCCTGCCGAACTCGCTCGGCCCGATCATCGCCACCACGACCATCGCGCTCGGGGTGTTCATCGTCGCCGAGTCGACGCTCTCGTACATGGGCATCGGGCTGCCCCCCTCGGTCGTGTCCTGGGGGAGCGACATCTCCAACGGCCAGGCCAGGCTCCTCGAGGGCTCGGCGATGATGTTCTACCCGGCGACGGCGCTCGGCGTGGCCGTGCTCGCGTTCATCCTGCTCGGCGACGCGCTTCGCGACGCCACCGACCCGAAGGCGAGGCGGCGATGAGCGAGCCCTTGCTCCAGGTGGAGAACCTTTCTGTCGCGTACGGCGGCACGCAGGTGACCCACGGCATCAGCCTCGCGGTCCGGCCGGGCGAGACCCTCGCCATCGTCGGCGAGTCCGGCTCGGGGAAGTCGACCACCGCGACTGCGGCGCTCGGGCTGCTGCCGAAGGGCGGGCACGTCCTCGGCGGCAGCATCATGTTCGGCGGGCGCGACCTGCTGCGGCTCTCCGGCCGGGAGCTGCGGTCTGTGCGCGGCTGCGGCATCGGCTACATCCCGCAGGACCCGATGTCCAACCTGAATCCGGCGTGGACGGTCGGCTTCCAGATCGCCGAGACCATGCGCGCGCACGGCGTGGCCACCGGCAAAGCGGCGCGCGCGCGGGCGGTGGAGCTCCTCGACGAGGTCGGGGTGCCGGAGCCTGCCCGCCGCGCCAAGCAATACCAGCACGAGCTCTCCGGCGGCATGCGCCAGCGCGTGCTCATCGCCATGGCGCTCTCCTGCAAGCCCAAGCTCGTCGTCGCGGACGAGCCGACCTCTGCGCTGGATGTGACGGTGGCGCGGCGGATCCTCGACCTCATCGCCGAGCTGCAGGAGAAGCTCGGCGCGGCGGTGCTGCTCATCACCCACGACCTCGGCCTGGCCGCCGAGCGGGCGAGCGAGGTCGTGGTGATGCGCAAGGGGCGCGTCGTGGAGTCCGGCCCGTCCGCCGCCGTGCTCGCCGAACCCGGACACTCGTACACAAAGGCTTTGCTCGCGGCCGCCCCAGGCCTTTCGTCGGACACGCCGGTCCAGACGGCAGAGCCTGGTCCGGCGCTGCTGGAAGCCGTTGGCCTGCGCAAGGTGTACCAGCTCCCCGGACGGCTGCCGTGGCAGAAAATCCCGTTCACCGCCGTCGACGGGGTGGGTTTCACGGTGCGCCGGGCACAGACCCTCGCGGTGGTGGGGGAGTCCGGCTCGGGGAAGTCCACGTTGGGGCGGATGGCGCTCGGGCTTGAGGCCCCGACCGAGGGCGAGGTGCGCTTCGATGGCAAGAATGTGCTGGTGCGGGACCGCCAAGAGCAGCTCGCGCTGCGCAAGCGGGTCCAGGTGGTCTTCCAGGACCCCTACGGCTCGCTCGATCCCATGCACACGGTCGGAGCCGCGGTCGAGGAGTCTCTCGTCACGCATCGGATCGGCGACAAGAAGTCCCGGCAGCGGCTCGTCGCCGAGGCTTTCGACTCCGTGCGGCTGCCGCAGTCGATGCTCTGCCGGTTCCCCAACGAGCTTTCCGGCGGGCAACGCCAGCGCGTCGCGATCGCGCGGGCCATGGTGCTCCAGCCGGAGCTCGTGGTCTGCGACGAGGCGGTGTCCGCGCTGGACGTGCTGGTCCAGGCGCAGGTGCTGGAGCTTTTGCAGAACCTGAAGGCCGAGCGCGGGCTCTCGTACCTGTTCATCACCCACGACCTCGCAGTGGTCCGGCAGATCGCCGACGAGGTTCTGGTGATGCGCCAGGGCAAGGCTGTGGAGCAGGCTTCGACGGCGGAGATTTTCGCCAATCCCCGCGAGGAGTACACCCAGCGCCTCCTCGCGGCGATCCCTGGCCGTAATCTCATCCCTTGATGATTGCCACAGACGACCCGCTCGCCGGTGTTCTTGCGTTGCCCGGCGTGGCCGAATCGGCCTCGGCGGCGCAGGACTCTTTCGCGGACCTCACCCGCAAGCATCTGCGCGGCTGGGAGGCGGTGGCTTCGGAGACCTCCCGCAGGGCGGCGCGCTGCTCGGCCTTGCTCGAAGGGGCTTCGTTGCGCGAGCGGCAAGAGGACGACCCGGATCCGCTCTTGGCGGGCGCGGTCCGCGTCGCCGAAGAGCTCGCCCGGCTGCGGGAGACCTGGCGGCGCGCCCCGCTGCAGGTGCTCGCCCGGCTGCACACGCTCGCCGCCGCAGACCTCGACATCTCCGTCGAACTGCTCGGCAGGCCCAGGACCGACCCGGAGGTCGGGGCACGGCTCTCCGCGTTGGCCGGGCTGATCGCGGGCGGGACGAAGGCCCCCGCGCCGGTGCTGGCCGCGATCGTGCACGGCGAGCTCTTCGCGCTCGCGCCGTTCGGCTCCGCCGACGGGCTCGTCGCGCGGGCGGCGAGCAGGCTGACGCTCGTCGCGACCGGGTCCGACCCTCGAGGCCTCGCTCTGCCGGAGTCGTTCTGGCTGCGCTCGGGGCGCGCGTACCGCCAACGCCTGGAGGGCTACGCCGCCGGGGCCGGGGACGGTGTGCGCGCGTGGATTCTGTACGCCCTGCAAGCACTGATCGACCCTTCGGAGGAGTGACGATGCGTATCGTTCGAGAGCTGGCGTTCTTCGCCGCCGCCTGCACGGCCCTCGGCTGCGCCCCCTCGGCTTCCGCCGCGCCGGATCCCGCCACCTGCCAGGCGGTCAAGCCGGTGCTCGACGAGATCATGGCTGCGGCGCTCGCGACGAGGAAGAGCACCGAACAGGGGGACCAGCCGGGCCTGCCGCAAGGCCCCGGCCAGGAGAGCGGCGTCCTCGACCACTATCTCCGGGCGGCCGCTGCCGCGCGCCGAGCGGCCGACACGACATCCGACCCGCACACTTCGGACCTGCTGCGAAGGATGTCCGTCGTGCTCGACGCGGTCGGCACGGGCAAAGGGCCGGGGCGCGGGCAGAGGCTGCCCGTCGAGGAGAAGGACGGGGAGGAGCTCGGGAACCTCGAAAAGGGATGCGGGTTCACGCCCGAACGCAAGAGGCTCGGTTTGGGCGAATAAGCCCGGTCAGCGAGCCTCGTGCGCGCCCGTCCGCGCACGCCACGCGACGACGCAGGCGCCTGCGATGGCGAACGGGGCGGCGAACGCGGGGTCGTAGCCGGAGCCCTGCGCCGGGAACGCCAGGTAGCCGACGTTGATCGTGGTGTGCGTCAGAAGGGGGGCCAGCACGCTGTCTGTCCTGTGCCAGAGCCACACCATGACCACTCGCGCCGCGACAGTGAAGGCGCACTGCCAGGCCGTCCACGCCCAGCCGTGCTGCCCGGACCAGAGCGCCACATGCCACAGCGCCCAGACCGATCCGATCGCCATGCCCGCGCCGAGCGTCCCCCAGCGGGCCTGCGCGGGCGCGGCTGCGTAGCCGGTCCAGCCGATCTCCTCGAACGTCGCGCCGACGAAGAACACGCAGGCCGCGATCGCAAGCATTGTGGGCGACGGGCGGCCGGGCGGAAGGCCGTGTCCCGCGAGGCGCATCGAGGCGTAGGCGCAGAGGAGGACGGCGGGCATGAGCCCGATGGCGACGGCAAACCACCAACGGGGCCGGACCCTTGCCGTGTCGAACGCCTGGCCCCACATCGCGCGCACGCCTGAGCGCCCGTCGTCTCGCCACGCCAGCATGGTCGCGACAATGGCGGGGAGCAGTGCTTGCAGGGAGCCGACGGGCAATCCAAAACCCGTGTCTGCGCCGCCGAAGACCCAGAACGGAACCCCCAGGAGCAGCACAAGGACGAAGAACGGCACAGGAGGCCCCATAGGCAGGCGAGTGTAGCCGAGCCTGCTCGCGGCAGCTTATTGAAAATGATTTTCAATAAGCTGCTACACTGGCCGCATGAGAACAGCCCCCGACGTCGTCAACGACTCCCGCCTCCCCGTCACGGTCCTCTCTGGATTCCTCGGCGCGGGCAAAACCACCTTGCTCAACCATGTCCTCGCGAACCGCGAGGGGATCCGGGTCGCCGTCATCGTGAACGACATGAGCGAGGTGAATATCGACGCGGCACTCGTCGCGGGGCAGGGGAGCCTCGACCGCACCGAGGAGAAGCTGGTCGAGCTCACCAACGGCTGCATTTGCTGCACGCTGCGCGAGGATCTCATCGAATCTGTCGGCAAGCTGGCCCGCGAGGGCCGGTTCGACCAGCTCCTCATCGAGTCGACCGGGATCTCCGAGCCGATGCCGGTGGCCGCCACCTTCGACTGGGAGTTCGAGGACGGGTTCTCGCTGAGCCAAATCGCCAAACTGGACACCATGGTCACCGTGGTCGACGCCGCCACGTTCCTCGAAGAGATCGGCAAGGGGGAAGCCCTCGCCGAGCGGGACATGGAGGCGGGCGAGGGCGACGGCCGCAACATCGCGGACCTCCTCGTGGACCAAGTGGAGTTCGCCGACGTCATCCTCCTCAACAAGACCGATCTGGTGAACGGCCAGATCGCGGGCGCGCTCGAAGCCCTGCTGCACAGGATGAACCCGAACGCGAAGATCATCCGCACCGTGCAGGGCCAAGTCCCGATCGGCGAGGTGCTGGGCACCGGCCGCTACAACCCGGAGGCCGCTGCGCTCACCGACGGCTGGGAGGAGGAGCTCGCGGGCGGGCACACCCCGGAGACGGAGGAGTACGGCATCCGCAGTTTCGTGTTCCGGGCCGACAAGCCGTTCCACCCGCTCCGGCTGCAGGCCGCGCTGCGCGATCTGCGCGGCGTCCTGCGGTCCAAGGGGTTCTGCTGGATCGCGAGCAGGCCGAACATCGCGGCGGTGTGGTCGCAGGCAGGCCCGAACCTCGTCATCGAACCGGCCCAGTATTGGGCGGAGACAGTGCTCGAACCGCACCAGGAGCTGGTCTTCATCGGTGTCAGGCTCGACATCCCGAAAGTGCGGGCGCTGCTCGGGTCGGCACTGGTCACCGACGAGGAATTCGCCGAAGGGCCCCAGGTGTGGCTCCGCTACGAGGACCCGTTCCCCGCGTGGCACGACTCGACCACCCACGAGCACGTGCGCTGATCACGAGCGCGAGCCCCCGCGCGATCCGGCGAGGACGACGGCGCCGATCACGAGCGCCACGCCCAGCCACTGCTGGACGGTCAGGGTCTCGTCTTTGAACAGGAAACCGAGGACGAACGCGGTGGTCGGCGTGAGCAGCGTCAAAATGGCCACCGAGGTGGCCCCGATCTTGGGGACGGAGCGGAACATGACCGCGAAGCCGAGGAGCTTGCTCACAAAGCCGATGATGGCGAAGCCGAGGACGTTGCGCCAGGTGACGTGCGAGGGGAACCCTTCGAAGAGATACGTCACCGGCAGCAGGGTGAGCCCTGCGAAGAGCAGCTGCCAGGCGTTGTGCCGGATGGCGGAGACCGGCGGCGACCAGAGTTTGGTGAGGACGAGGCCGAGCGCGGCGGTCATCGCGGAGAAGAGCAGGAGGCCTGCGGCGACAAGGTCGAGCCGGATATGGCCTTTGAACACGACCAGGCCGACGCCCGCGATGCCGGTCGCGACGGCGAGCGCTTGCGCCCTCGTCGGGCGGACCCCGAGGATCGGCAGCGAGAGCAGCATCGCGAAGAGCGGCTGGGTGGCGATCAGCAGCGTCGCGATCCCGCCGGGCATGTGCTGCATGCCGTAGTAGAAGAGCGGGGTGGAAATGGCGAAGTTGCACCACGAGAGGACCAGGTAGCGCCACCACCACACGCCCTCGGGCAGCGTCCGGAATATCGCGGTCATGACCAGCCCGACCGGGAGGGTGGAGCACAGCGCCGTCAGGGCGAAGCGCCCTGGGACGGTGAGCTCGGTGACGACCAGCGGATTGAAGCCCCACTGGATCGGCCCGAGCGCGGCGACGAGGATCGGGGGGAGCGCGAGGCGTCGTTTCCACGAGGCGGGCCGCGTGGTCTCGGGAGGGGCTGCGGCCGCCTCGTCGTCGGTGTGTGCCGTCATCAGGATTCAGTATGGCGGCGCCCGATGACGGCGATGTGAACAGCAGCCGGGGCTCGGGGCGGGCCTGCCGGACGGCCCGCCCCGCGCGCGGCAGGCCGGGGCACTATGCCTTTTGCACTATCCTTATGACCAATATGCGGAGAAAATTGGATTCTCCGAAGGATAGGCAAAGGACCTTGGCGATGGTGGTTTCGGGAAATTGATGTTGCGAGGCCTAGCACTTCCAGCTCTTTCCCTCACTGTGCCGAGGGCGGGCGCGCGTCCTGCGCGCCCGGTCTCCCCGTCCGGTCCGCAGCCCGGCGAGCGGGCGGAGTTCCGGCCTGATATCCAAGGCCTGCGGGCGCTCGCGGTCTGCCTCGTCGTGCTCTACCACGTGTGGCTCGGCAGGGTCTCTGGCGGCGTCGACGTGTTCTTCGTCCTCACCGGTTTCTTCATCACGGGCAGCCTGCTGCGGGCGGCGGGCGGCACAGGGCTCGACCCGCGCCGGGTCTGGGCGAGGGTCATCAAACGGCTCTTCCCCGCAGGCTTGCTCGTGCTGGGCGCGGTCGTCGTCGCCGGAGTCCTCGTCCTTCCGGAGAGCCGCTGGCAGCAGACCATCTCGGAGGTCATGGCCTCGGCGGTGTACCTGGAGAACTGGCGGTTGGCCGCCGATTCCGCAGACTACTTCGCGCAGCACAACGAGGCGAGCGTGGTGCAGCACTTCTGGTCGCTGTCCATCCAGGGGCAATTCTATTTCGTGTGGCCGCTCTTGGTCGTCGCGATGGCGTTCGTCGCCAAGCGCGCACGGATTCCGCTGCGCCGCCAAGTGCTCGTCGTCCTGGTCGTCGCGTTCGTGGCGTCGCTGATCTGGTCGGTGCGCCTGACGGCGGTCGACCAGCGGCTCGCGTACTTCGACTCCTTCACGCGCGTGTGGGAGTTCGCGCTCGGGGGCTTGCTCGTGTTCGCCGCTGCCGCCATGCCCGCGATCCCGCAACGGGCCAAGGTCGCCCTTGGCTGGGGCGCGGTCGTGGCCTTGGTGCTGTGCGGCCTGCTGCTGCGGGTGTCGGCAGAGTTCCCCGGGTACGTGGCGCTGTGGCCGACGATGTGCGCTGCGGTGATTGTCGTGGCAGGCCGCAGCGGCAGCCCCCGTGGAGTCGACCGGGTGCTCGGCTCGCGCCCGTTCCGGTATATGGGGGACATCAGCTACCCCTTGTATCTCTGGCATTGGCCGGTGCTGGTGTTCTCGCTCATCCTCTGGGACCGGCAGAGCCCGGGGTTTCTCGGCGGCGCGGCTGTCATCGGGACGTCGCTGCTGCTGGCTGTGCTGACGCACCATTTCGTTGAGCAGCCCGCGCTCGACCCCGAGGTCGGGCCGATGGCCCGCTGGGGGGTCTACCGGTTCGGCATGACCGCGCTGGTGGGGGTGCTCGTCGCCGCGCAGTGCTGGCATTGGGTCGGCGCGCACAAGGTCACCGCTCTCGCGACTGCGGCCCGCAACGGCGGGCATCCCGGCGCCATGGCGCTGGAGGCCTCGTTCAAGGACGAGTCCGCCCCCGACATCGCGGTCCCGTCGCTGGTGGATCTGTCGAAAGACTATTCCGGCAACGACAAGTTCGACTGCGCCAAACCGGAGCTGCATCCCGACCTCGACGTGTGCGTGCTGCGCGCCTCGGAGCACGAGCACCCGCAGCTGCGAATCGCGCTCGTCGGCGATTCGCACATCACCCAGTTCTTCCCGGCTGTCGAGAAGATCGTGCGGCAGAGGGGCTGGGAGCTGGTCGCGATCAGCAAGGGCGCCTGCCCGTTCTCCACGGGGTCGGAGACTGCCCCGGGGGACGAGGGCTGCGTGAAGCACAATGCCGAGGCGCTCGACGAGCTGCTCGCGATGAAGCCCGACATAGTGCTGACCAACGGCACTCGGGACGCGAGGGTCGGCCTCACCGAGCAGACCCCGCAGGGGTTTGTCGACGTCTGGCGCCGTTTGAACGACGGCGGGATCCGGGTTCTCGCAATGCGGGACAACCCTCGTTTCTCCTTCGTCCCGGCCAGATGCGTCGAAAGCCATGGCCGGGGGGCTTCGGCGTGCGACACGCCTCGCTCGGAGGTGCTCAAGGCTTCGGCTCCCTACCTCGCCGTGCCCGGCGTGCCGCGCAATGTCTCCTTCCTCGACCTGAGCGACTACATCTGCGCCCGAGACGTGTGCCCGCCGATCATCGGCAATGTGTATGTCTACATGGACGACAACCATCTGAGCGGGACGTATGTGAGGACGATGAGCCCGATCATCGGGTCGATGATGGACGCGGCCCTCTCCGAGGCGCATTAGGCCCGTTCCTCGCCGCTCGCCCGGAGTCGCGCCGGGCCTGGCTCCGACTGAGGGCTAATATTGATCATATGATTGGTTCTATTGCGCCCGAGCGGCTGTTGGATTTCCTCGAACCTGGCATGGATGTGATCGTGCCGATCCTCGCGGGCGAGCCGGAGTCGCTGATCGACGCGATGGAGGCGGGGAACGAACGGTTGTCCGGGGTGCGGATCCACCGGATGGACCCGTACAAGGAGCGGGCGTACATCCGGGGCGAGTTCGGCGACCGTCTGCGGCATGTGGACTACTACCTCGGCCCGGGCTCGCGGCAGGCGTACTGGGACGGGCACTGCGAGTTGATGCCGAACCATTTCTCGGACATCCCCCGGTTGATGCGCGAGTTCACGAACCACGGCATGGTGATCGCGGGAGCGAGCATGCCGGACCGGCACGGCTACTTCTCCCTCGGCACGAACGCGGACTACTGCGCCGCGCTTATCGGCGAGGTCCCTTTCTTCCTCGAGGCCAATCGGCAGATGCCGCGCACGCAGGGGTTGAACCAGGTCCACATCAGCCAGGTGCTCGGCTGGACCGAGGTGGACCGGCCGCTGTACGAGCGCCACATCGTGGCGGACGACCCCCGCCACCACGCGATCGCCGGGTTCATCGCGGAGCGGGTGCCGGACGGCGCGTGCCTGCAGTTCGGCATCGGCAAGATCCCGAACAAGGTGGCGGAGCTGCTGTCCGGCCACCAGGACCTCGGCGTGCACACCGAAGTGCTCTCCGACGGCGTGATGTCGCTCGTCCGGTCCGGAGCCGCGACGGGGGCGCGCAAACGCTTCAACCGGGGCAAGCATGTGACGACGTTCTGTCTTGGCTCGCGGGCGCTCTACGACTGGCTGGACGACAACCCCGCCGTGCTGATGCTGCCGGTGGACCAGACCAACGATCCGAGGCTGATCGGCGGGGAGCCCAACATGATCTCCATCAATGGCACCACGGAGGTGGACTTGATGGGGCAGGCGGCGAGCGAGACGATGGCGGGGAAGTACTGGTCCTCCTCGGGCGGCCAAGGCGATTTCGCCAGGGGCGCGATGCACTCCGAGGGAGGGCAGGCCTTCCTCGTCACCAACTCGACCACCTCCTCGGGCCGCAGCCGCATCCGCGGGCAGCTCACGCCGGGCAGCGTGGTCACCACGCTCAAGAACACGGTCGACCACGTGGTCACCGAGCACGGCGTCGCGAAGTTGCGCGGCAAGACGTTGCAGCAGCGCGCGAAAGCGCTCATCGCCATCGCCGCCCCGGAGCACCGGGACGAGCTGACGCGCGAGGCGAGGACGGCGGGGATGCTCTGATCCGCCAGGGGGAGCGACAGCGGCTCAGGACTCGACTTCGGCCAAAAGCGCCACGGGCCGGTCGGCGAAAAGCTCGGCGTACGGGACCAGCCCGGTCCAGTGCTTTCCGTCCAGCCGGTTCTCCCAGCGCGTGTCGCCGAGGTCGAGGCCCTGGTTCTGCCATCCGCCCTGTTGCTCCAGCGAGGTCGCGAACCGGGTGGCGAGCACGATGACGTCCGGTTTCGAGCTCTCGCTCGGACCTCGGCCGAATCCGAGGAGGTGGGGGGTGTGCGCGGGCACGGGCCAGTACCCGCCGCCGACGAACGAGTCCGGGCGCTCCCGGCGCAGGCGCAGCGCCGCCCGGACGAGCTGCTGCTTCTCCTCCGCAAGCGAAAGGGGCCCCCACTCCGGCCCGGCGGCGAGGGCGGCGGCTCGCGCGGCGTAGTCCACCAGTCGGCGGTTGTCCGGGTCGACGAGCGAGTCTTCGAGGAATTCCGTCCCCTGGTACACGTCGGGGATCCCCGGGCAGGTGAGCTGGACCAGTTTCTGCCCGAGGACGTTCGCGCGCTCGGAAGCGGACAGCTCGGAGCGGAAGAGCCGGACCATGGCCCCGAAGCCGGAGTGCTCCACCGCGCCGAGCCAGTGGTCGACGTCGGTCTCGAAGAGCAGGTCTGGATTGGTCCAGCTGGTCTTGAGCCCGGCCTCCCTGGTCGCTTTGACGGCGTAGTCGCGCACGCGCGGGAACAGGTCGTCCGGCAGCTCCCCGAGCTGCCGGTTCCAGTCCTCGCTCGCGACCAAATATTCCTCGCGCAGCGCCGCGAGGTCCGCGCCGGGCTGTTGTCCCTCGCCAAGGCCCTTCTCTCGGCCCAAGGCCTCTTCGAGCTCGCGCATGCGCGGCGGGACGGGCGGCGGGGGAGGCAGGACGCCCCACAAGGTCTGCCAGAGGAAATACCCGGTCACGCCTCCTGCGGACGCGGAGAAGTCGTGGCCGGAGGGGAACAGGTACCCAGGCTGGCCTGCATGTGCGGGCGGCTGGTCGAGCACGCCCTCGTCGAAGTAGACCAGCCGCTGCCACAACGGGGTCTCCGCGAGGAGCGCGAGCCGGGCCCGCACGTCCTCGCCCCGTTTGGTGTCGTGCGTGGACAGCGTGGTCATGGTCTTCGGCTCCCGCTCGGAGCGTTTGGCCATCCTGATGTGGAACTCGTCCAATGGGATCCCGAACTGCTCCGGAGTCCCGCCGACCTCTTGGAGGGCGACGAGCCGGGCGGTGCGGTAGAAGAGCCGGTCTTCGAGGCCTTTGGCCATGACCGGCCCGCAGAGCTGGTGGAAGCGGGCGGCGCTTTCGCCGCCGAGCGAGACTGCTCGGGCCAGCGCGTCGAGCGCGGGGCCCGAGGCGGCAGAGTCCGCGCGGGCCTTCGCGACAGCTTCGGCGAGCTTTCCGGCGAGCGACGGATAGTCGGTCCGGTACACGTCGAGGCAGACGATGGTCGAGACGACGGCCTCGGCGAGGGCGTCGGGGGAGAGCTCCGTCCCGGTCTCCGCCACCATACAGCGCACGAGTCTGCGCAGCTCGGAGCGCAATGTCCCGAACGCGGCCTCCCGCTTGGCGCCCCGCGCCGCCTCGGCGAGCGCCGCCGCGTCCCCCGGGTCGCCGGTGACTCTCGCGGACAGCTCGGTGAGCGGCTCCTCGCCGCTGGGGCACACGAAGACGCCGCACACCTCGCGCAGGGCGTCGTATCCGGTCGTGCCGTCCACCGCGAGGCCGGGGTCGAGCTCTTCGTCGTGGTGCAGGATCTTCTCGACGACGAGCCAGCGGTCCGGGCCGACGAGCTCGCGCAAGGAGCGCAGGTATCCGACCGGGTCGGTCAGCCCGTCGGGGTGGTCCACCCTGACCCCGTCCACGAGGCCGTCGTCGAGGAGGGATTTGAGCTGGGCGTGGCTGGCGGCGAACACCTCGGGGTCCTCCTGGCGCAGCCCGGCCAGCTCGTTCACGCTGAAGAACCGCCGGTAGCCGACCCGGTCGGTGTTCCACGGCACGAGCCGGTAATGCTGGCGGCCGTGGACCTCCTGGGGGGCTCCGGAGCCCGAGCCCGGCGCGAGCGCCCGTTTTGCCAAAGGGAAGCGGTGCTCGTAGTACCGCAGCTCGCCGTCCTCGACCCGCAGCTTGTCCACGTCCTGCGCCGAGCCGAGGACCGGCAGGTTGAACCGGTCCTCCTCGTCCCAGTCGATGTCGAAGAACTTCGCGTGCGCGGAGCCCTTGCCGTTGGCGAGCACGTCCCACCACCACGGGTTCTCATGCGCGACCGCGACGCCCATGTGGTTGGGGACGATGTCGACGACCAGCCCGATGCCGAGCGCGTGCGCCTTGCGGGCCAGCTCTTCGAGCCCGGACCTGCCGCCGAGCTCCTCGCGGACCGTGGTCGGGTCGGTCACGTCGTAGCCGTGCGCCGAGCCGGTGGTCGCGGTGAAGATCGGGGAGAGGTAGAGGTGGCTCACGCCGAGGTCGTGGAGGTACGCGAGCTGCTCGGCCGCGTCGGCGAACGTGAATTCGGGGCGCAGCTGCAACCGATAGGTCGATGTGACGGTCCGAGCCATGGCGGTTGGTCCCTATTTCACCTTCTGCAGCATGAGGAGCGAGCGGGAGGCGACGTTGATGGCGTCGCCCGCGTTCGCGGTGAGCTGGCCCCGGCCCCGGGGCCGCGAGGTGTCGAGCACGGCCATCCACTGCGCGGCGAACCCGCTGTCCGGCACCTCGAACGTGATGGCCTCGTAATGCGCGTTGAAGCAGAGCAGGAAGGAGTCGTCGACGACCCGCTCGCCACGGGCGTCCGGCTCGGGGATGGCGTTGCCGTTGAGGAAGACCATCAGGGATTTGCCGAAGCCGGAGTCCCAGTCCTCCACGGTCATCTCCCGCCCGTCCGGAGTCAGCCAGGCGATGTCGCGCTCCTGGTCCCCGCCTCGGATCGGCCTGCCCGCGAAGAACCGCCGACGGCGGAAGACGGGATGGGACTTGCGCAGCTGGATGACGTGCTTGGTGAAGTCCAAGAGCTCCGCGTTCTCCTCGGCGAAGGCCCAGTCGATCCACGCGGTCTCGTTGTCCTGGCAGTACACGTTGTTGTTGCCGTGCTGGGTGCGGCCCATCTCGTCGCCGTGCAGGAGCATCGGGGTGCCCTGGCTGAGGAGCAGCGTCGCGAGGACGTTGCGGCGTTGGCGGGCGCGCAGCTGCAGGATCTCCGGGTCCTCCGTCGGCCCCTCCGCCCCGCAGTTCCACGACCTGTTGTGGCTCTCCCCGTCGCGGTTGCCCTCGCCGTTCGCCTCGTTGTGCTTGTCGTTGTACGAGACGAGGTCGTTGAGGGTGAACCCGTCGTGCGCGGTGACGAAGTTGATGCTCGCGCCGGGCCGCCTGCCCGTTGCGGCGTAGAGGTCCGAGGACCCGGTGAGCCGGTAGGCGAACTCGCCGAGGGTCGACGGCTCCCCGCGCCAGAAGTCGCGCACGGTGTCCCGGTAGCGGCCGTTCCACTCGGACCACACGCCGGGGAAGTTGCCGACCTGGTAGCCGCCCTCGCCGACGTCCCACGGCTCGGCGATCAGCTTGACCTGGCTCACCACGGGGTCCTGTTGGACGAGGTCGAAGAAGGCGGAGAGCCGGTCGACGTCGTGCAGCTCGCGGGCGAGGGTGGACGCGAGGTCGAACCGGAACCCGTCCACGTGCATCTCCAAGATCCAGTAGCGCAGCGAGTCCATGATGAGCTGGAGCGTGTGCGGGTGGCGGACATTGAGGCTGTTCCCGGTGCCGGTGTAGTCGACGTAGTACGTCTTGTCCTCGTCGGAGAGCCGGTAGTAGGCGGCGTTGTCGATGCCCCGGAAGCTGACGGTCGGCCCCTGGTGGTTGCCCTCGGCGGTGTGGTTGTACACCACGTCGAGGATCACTTCGATGCCCGCTTTGTGCAGGTCCACGACCATGGACTTGAACTCGGCGACGGCGTTCTCGGGGTTCCGGGCCGCGGCGTAGGCGGCGTGCGGGGCGAGGAAGCCGATGGTGTTGTAGCCCCAGTAGTTGGACAGGCCCTGGTCGAGCAGGAACCCGTCCTGGAGGAATTGGTGCACGGGCATCAGCTCGATGGCGGTGACGCCGAGCTCGGTCAGATGCTCGATGATCGCGGGGTGCGCCACCCCCGCGTACGTGCCGCGAAGGTTCTCGGGGACTTTGGGGTGGGTCTCGGTCAAACCCTTGACATGCGCCTCGTAGATGACGGTCTCGTTGTAGGGCCGGTTCGGCGGGTGGTCGGTCGACCAGTCGAAGAACGGGTTGATCACCACGCAGGTCATCGTGTGGTCGCTGCCTGCGCCCGCCGGGCTGTTCTTGAGCCCGTTCGGGTCGAAGGCCTTCCCGTACGGGTCGAGCAAGAGTTTCGTGGGGTCGCAGCGGAAGCCCTGCTCGGGTTGGAAACGCCCGTGGACCCGGTACGCGTAGCGCTGGCCAGGCCCCACTTCCGGCAGATAGGTGTGCCAGACGTAGCCGTCGACCTCTTCGAGCGGCACGCGGGTCTCGCCGCCGTCCGGGGCGATCAGACAGAGCTCGACCCGCTCGGCCACCTCGGTGAAGAGCGAGAAGTTCGTGCCGACCCCGTCGAACGTCGCGCCGAGCGGGTAGGGCGTGCCGGGCCAGACCCGCAGGTCGGCGGAGGCGAGGGATTGCACCACGCCCTCGCGCAGCGAGCCCTGCGGCGGCAGTGGGCCCTGCTCCGGCAGAGCTGGGCCGGCGGCGGTGGTCGCCGCTGCGGGCGGGGTGTCTTGGGGTGCTGTCATCGTGACTCGACCTTATCCTGCCTCGCAGACAGTCGCCACTGTTCGTGCGGCGCTGTTCGTGCGGCGCTGCTCGTGCGATTGGGCAGGGCAGGCTGGGCAGAGCTGCAGGCATGCTTGCGCGTGCGCAGCTGGCGATGCGATTTCTGAAAGTTCCGCTATTCTGAGGAAGCCTGCGAGTGAGGTCACATTTGCTCGTGGCGCGGACCTCTCGGTGGGAAACACGACGAGCGCCCGAGGTCTGCGCACTTGAGGCGTGCAATCGCGTCGCCGAATGACCAGGAAGGCCATTGATGCCCGCAGATCCGACAACGCCGTCCGGAGCCGCTTCGAGAAGCGATTGGCTGCGCAGCGTGCTTCGCTACGACGTGCCCGCCTCGCTCGTGGTCTTCCTCGTGGCCTTGCCGTTGTCCATCGGCATCGCGGTGGCTTCCGGGGCCGGGGCTCGCGAGGGCCAAGGGGTGCCGATCATGGCGGGCATCATCGCGGCCATCGTCGGCGGTATCGTCGCGGGCCTGCTCGGCGGCTCCGCCGTGCAGGTCTCTGGTCCGGCAGCCGGGCTCACCGTCGTGGTGGCGGAGCTGGTGCAGGAGTTCGGCTTCAAAACGCTCTGCCTCATCGTGATCGCGGCCGGGCTCGTGCAGATCCTCTTCGGGGTGAGCCGCCTTGCGCGCGCGGCGCTCGCGATCTCGCCGGTGGTGGTGCACGCCATGCTCGCCGGGATCGGCGTGACCATCGCGCTCCAACAGATCCATATTGTGCTCGGCGGAAAGCCTGCGAGCGCGGCGTGGGCGAACATTTCGGCCTTGCCGGGGCAGATCGCCAATTTCGACTACCACGACGCGCTGATCGGCGGGCTCGTCATCGTCGCGCTCCTCGGCTGGCGCTATCTGCCGAAAGGCTTGCAGAAAGTCCCAGGGCCGCTCGTGGTGATCGCCGCCGCGATCGGGCTCACGGCTCTGCTCGATTGGGGCGACGTCGTGAAGACCATCGAGATCGACGACAACTTCCTCGCCGCCATCCACCTGCCGAGCGCGCCGCACATCCCGATGGGCGAGTGGGGCGAGTTCGCGGTCGGCGTGCTCACTGTCGCGATCATCGCGAGCGTGGAGAGCTTGCTCTCCGCCGTCGCGGTCGACAAGCTGCACAAGGGGCCGAGGGCGAACTTCGACCGGGAGCTCATCGGACAGGGCGCGGCGAACACCGTGTCCGGGATCCTCGGCGGGCTGCCGGTCACCGGCGTCATCGTCCGCAGCTCCGCCAACGTCGCGGCGGGCGCGCGCAGCCGGGCTTCCGCGATCCTGCACGGCGTGTGGATGCTCCTGTTCGCGTTGCTGTTCCTCGGCGCGGCCGAGAACATCCCGAAGTCGGCGCTCGCGGGACTGCTGGTGGTCATCGGCGTCCAGCTCGTCAAGCTCGCCGATATCCAAAAGGCGCGCAAGACCGGCGATTTCCTCGTCTACGCCGTGACCATCTTCGGCGTGGTGTTCCTGAACCTCCTCGAAGGCGTGCTCATCGGCCTCGCGGTCGCGCTCGCGCTGGTCTTCTGGCGGGTCGTCCGGGTCCATGTGACGACTGCGGCGCCGAGGGAGGGCAGCGAGGACCGCTGGCAGGTCGCGATCGAGGGCTCGGCCACGTTCCTCGCCCTGCCGAAGCTCACCGAGGCCTTCGCCGAGATCCCGCGCGGAGCCTCGGTCGTCATCGTCATGGCGGTCGACTTCCTCGACCACGCGGCGCAGAGCGCGATCGAGGACTGGTGCTTCCAGCACGAGGCGACCGGCGGCAACGTCGTCGTGCAAGAGGTCGGGTCCGTCGACCTGGCGGGCGCGGGCGATGCTCCGCCCAAACGCGGCTCGCTCGGCGACGTGTTGCGCCGAGGCCTCACGCCGTGGGACTCCTGGCGGCCCGGCGGCTTGGCGGTGGAAGAGGCCGCCGACGTGTCCGGCCCGGACGCGACGGCGCACCCCGCGGTGCGCTCGGTGCTCGCCGGTGTGGCCCACTACCATCGCCGCCACGCTCCGCTGCTGCTGCCGCACCTTGAGAAGCTGCGGCACATCCAGAATCCCGACATCCTGTTCATCACCTGCGGCGACTCCAGGATCGTCCCGAACGTCATCACGTCGAGCGGGCCTGGCGACCTTTTCACGATCCGCAACGTCGGCAACCTCGTCAAGCCTGCGGGCACAGACGCGGGCATGGACGCGGCGCTGGAGTTCTCCGTCAACAACCTCGGCGTCCGCTCCATCGTGCTGTGCGGGCACTCCAGCTGCGGAGCGATGGCTGATCTGCCGACCGACTTGCCAGCGGGCCACCCGCTGGCGGTCTGGCTCGACCGGGTGGAGCTGAGCAGGCAGACCTACGAGCAAGGGCATCCGGTCGCCGCAGACGCGGCGGTCCAAGGCTATGGCCCGAAGGACCAATTGAGCATGGTGAACGTGCTGATGCAGGTCCAGTCGCTGCAGCAGCATCCGGTCGTCGCCAAGGCTGTGGCGGAGCGCGGCCTGAGCGTGACCGGGCTCTTCTTCGACATCTCCACCGGGAACGTGCTGCACGTCGCGGAGGACAACGTCACCATCGTCGACGACAGGCACCCGCTTCTGCTCAGCGGCGAGGAGGAGCCGCAGACGGCGGCAGCGGCTTTGTCGTCATGACCGTGGTCTCGCGAGCCGCTTGTCCCGCGCTCTCGCCCGACGAGGTGGCGCGGATCGACCGGGAGCACTTGTGGCATCCGTATGCCAGCCTCGGCGGCGGCCCGGCGCCGCTGGTGGTCGAAGCGGCGCACGGCACGAGACTGGTGCTCGCGGACGGACGGGAGCTCGTCGACGCCATGAGCTCGTGGTGGGCGGCGATCCACGGCTACCAGCACCCGGTCCTGGACCAGGCTGTGGCCGAGCAGCTGCGCTCGATGAGCCATGTCATGTTCGGCGGGCTGACCCACGAGCCCGCCGCGCGGCTCGGCTCGCTGCTCGTGGAGATCACCGGCATGGACACGGTGTTCTTCTGCGACTCGGGGTCGGTCGCGGTCGAGGTCGCGGTCAAGACCGTGCTGCAGTACCAGCGCGCCGTCGGCGCTCCGTCGCGGCGCAAGCTGCTCACGCCCCGGGGCGGCTACTACGGCGACACCTTCACCCCGATGAGCCTGTGCGACCCGGTCGGCGGCATGCACGCCGAGTGGGCGGGCGTCCTCGCCGAGCAGGTCTTCGCGCCCCGCCCGCCCGCCGTGTTCGACCCGGCATGGGACCGCGAGGTCCGCGAGCTCGCGGCCAAGCACCGCCACGAGCTGGCGGGGATCATCGTGGAGCCGGTGGTGCAGGGCGCGGGCGGCATGCGCATGTACGACCCGCGATGCCTCGTGACATTGCGCGAGGTCGCCGACGAGCACGGTTTGCTCCTGGTCTTCGACGAGATCGCCACCGGGTTCGGCCGCACGGGCGAGCTCTTCGCCCACCAGCATTGCGCGGACCTGCGCGAAGGAGGCGTCCGCCCCGACCTTATGTGCG
Organism: Segniliparus sp.; assembly: GCF_051660745.1. Lineage (NCBI taxonomy): Bacteria > Bacillati > Actinomycetota > Actinomycetes > Mycobacteriales > Segniliparaceae > Segniliparus > Segniliparus sp. The sequence continues at coordinate 46,303 of NZ_JBOFQF010000009.1, forward strand.
TGGGCAAAGCGCTCACCGGCGGTTATATGACGCTCGCAGCGGTGCTCGGCAGGCGCGAGGTCGCCGACGCGATCAACGCGGGCGGGGTCGGGGCGCTGCTGCACGGGCCGACGTTCATGGCCAACCCGCTCGCCTGCCGGGTCGCCGTCGCGGCTGTGGAGCTGCTGCTCGGCGAGCAGTGGGCTTCGGGCGGGTGGCGGACCGAGGTCGCCCGGATCGAGCAGGCGCTTCGAGAGGGGCTCGCCCCTCTCGAAGAGCTGGCGGGCGTGCGCGACGTCCGCGTGCTCGGCGCGATCGGCGTCGTGGAGCTGGAGCGCCCAGTGGACCTCGCGCGGGCAACCGCCACAACGGTCGCGAACGGCGTGTGGCTGCGTCCGTTCGGGAAACTCGTGTACACGATGCCGCCGTACATCGCCTCGGACGAGGACCTCGGGCGGATCTGCGCGGCGGTGCACGCGGTGGCGGTCGAGGAGTGCCGCTCTGTAGGATGACGCCGTGACCGGACAGACGCTGCGGACGGGCGCGGCGCGTCGGCTGTGGGCACATCGCCTCCGGGACGTGCTGCTCGTGCTCCTCGCCTGCGTCGCGGTGACCCTGTTCATCCAATTCGCCCTGCTCGAATCGATCCGGGCGGGGGACTTCGAGGTCTACCGGCTCGCCGCCGAGCGGGCGTTCGCGGGCGAGGACGTGTACAACGTGCTGTTCCACGGGCGATGGACGCCGTCCCAAGGCATCCCCTTCACGTACACCCCGTTCGCTGCGCTGTTCCTCTGGCCGACGACGTGGTTCTCCACGCCTGTGGCGGTCACGTGGTGGAACGTGCTGGCCATGGCGAGCCTCGCGGCCTCGCTGCACTGCGTCTGGGCCGACGCGCGGGTCCGCGCCCCGCGCCCGGGCGGCAGGCCGGGCCTGCTGTGGGACGGCGAGCGGTGGCCGAAAATCCTCGCCTGCCTCGTGCTGCTCCTCGCCGCGAGCAACCTCGTGCCGTACCACCTGGTGCGCGGCCAGATCAATCTGCTGCTGATGGGGATGTGCCTGCTCGACGTGGCCCGGCGGGACGACACGTGGTTGGGGCGGTGGCTGCCGAGGGGGACGCTCATCGGGGTCGCCGCAGCGGTGAAGCTGACGCCGTTCTTGTTCCTGGTGCAGTTCCTCGTCGTCAGGCAGTGGCGGCTGGCGCTGTGGACGGCGGCGGGGGCGGCCATGGCCACGGCGGCGGGCTTCGTGGCCTTCCCGAAGATGTCCTGGCATTTCTTCACCGAGAAGATCTGGCACCTCTCCGGCAGCGTGGCCTACGACCCCGGCATGTTCGCGAGCTCGGGCAACGGCTCGGTCCAGGGCGCGGTCGCGTTCTTCGGCGGCCCGACTTGGCTCGGCGCCGGTTTGGCCGGGTTGTTCTGCCTCTTCGGGCTCTGGTGCGCCAGGGCCGCGTTCCGCAGCCCTGGCCTCTTGGCCAGCACGGTGGTCGCCGGGCTGACCTCGACGCTGGTCACCCCCGTGAGCTGGATCCATCACGCCGTGTTCCTGTTCCCGGCCGTCGCGATGCTCCTGATGGACACAGGCGGGGCCGGGCGGAGGATCGCGGCGGTGCTCGCGGTCGTGCTGTTCGTTCCGGGGCAGACGATCGCCGACCATCTCCTCGCCGCGCATCACTGGTGGCTGTGGCCGTTGGCGCTGCCGTTGCGGTTCGCGCAGTCCGCCGCCGAGGTCGGCGCGGTCGTCCTGCTCGCCATGCCGTCGGTGGCAGGATGGACGGGTGATAAGACGCATCCCGCCCGGCGCGCTGTCATGGTGTGAAGCCGCGCTGGTGGCCGCGTCCTGCGCGGCGAGCGCGTTCGTCGGCGAGATTCTCACTTCGACGGTGAAGCCGGTGGACTTCCAGGTCTACCGGATCGGTGCTCAGACGGCGTTCGCGGGCGGCGATGTGTACACGCATTGGCTGCGCGGGCTCGATATCGCGCCGACCGGGCTGCCGTTCACGTACCCGCCGTTCGCGGCGCTCTTCTTGTGGCCGACCACGTGGTTCTCGCCCGCCGTCGCGGCGTTCTTGTGGAGCCTGCTGGCGACGGCCTGCCTCGCCGCGTCGTTGCATCTGGTGCGTCCCGCATGGGCGGACGAGCCCTCGCCAAGGCTGGCGGGCTTCGGGCGTTGGCCGCTGGCCCTCTCGGGGCTGGTGCTCGTCCTCGCGCTCAGCGACGTGGTCAACCAGCACCTCGCGTACGGCCAGATCAATCTGCTGCTGATGGCGATGTGCTTGTTCGACGTGGCCCGGCGGGACGACACGTGGTTGGGGCGGTGGCTGCCGAGGGGGACGCTCATCGGGGTGGCCGCAGCGGTCAAGCTGGTGCCGATGTTCTTCGTGGCGCTGTTCCTGTTGACGCGCCAGTGGCGCCTCGCCGCGTGGACAATCGCGGGCGCCGTCGCCGCCACAGCGGCGGGTTTCGCCGCGTTCCCCGAGATGTCCGCCCGCTTTTTCCGCAGCACGTTCTGGGGCTTGTCGGACAGCGTCGCGTTCGCGCCGGAGATGTTCGCCAGCCCCGGCAACGCGTCGGTGCAGGGCGCGGTCGCGTTCTTGGGCGGGCCGCACTGGCTCGGCACAGCGCTGGCCGCTGCGGTGGGAGCCGCAGGACTTTGGTGCGCGCGGCAGACGTTCCTGCGGGCGGGGCTCTTGGCCGCCATGGTCTCCGCCGGGGTCGTCGCCACGGTGATCACCCCGGCGAGCTGGATCCACCGCGCGGTGTTCTTCATCCCCGCCGTGCTGATCCTGTGGTGGAACGGGGACCGGGGCCAGCGCCGCGCCGGGCTGTTGCTCGGGGCGGCGCTGTTCTGCTGGTGCCCCTCGCTCGCGAACGTGCTCGGCGGGACCGGCCTGCCCGCGCTCGCCCCGCTCGCGTTTGTGCTGCGGTTCGCCCAGCAGGCGGCCGAGCTCGTCGCGGTCGTCTTGCTCGCCCGTTTGCCAGGGATGGCAAGATGGACGGGTGAACAGCCCGAACCAGACCCGCCAACTCCCGCTCGATGTGACGGCGGCGGACGTGGACGAGGCTGCGGCGAGAATCGAGTCGGTGGCCGAGCGAACCCCGCTGCAGCGGTTTGAGCGCCTGTCGTCGGCGCTCGGCATTGAGCTCTACGTCAAACGAGAAGACCTCCAAGTGGTCCGCTCCTACAAGCTGCGCGGCGCCTACAACCTGATGGCGCAGCTCTCGGAGGCCGAGCGGGCCGCCGGGGTGGTGACGGCGAGCGCGGGCAACCACGCCCAGGGCGTCGCCTACGCGTGCCGGGCGATGGAGATCAAGGGGCGGATCTACGTCCCGAACACGACTCCCCGGCAGAAGCGGGACCGGATCCGGGCGCACGGCGGCGCGTTCATCGAACTGATCTCGACGGGGGACAACTACGACGCCGCGGCCCTCGCGGCCCATCAGGACGCGGAGGAGACCGGGGCGACGTTGGTGCCCTCGTTCAACGATCCTCGCACGGCCGCAGGCCAAGGCACGATCGCGAAAGAGATCCTGGAGCAGCTGGCGGAGCGGCGCTCTGCCGCTGGCGGGCGGGCCCTCGCGGCGTACCCGGACGTGGTGATCGTCCCGGTCGGCGGCGGCGGTTGCATCGCGGGGATGGCCGCCTATTTCGCCGAGCGCTCGCCGAGCACGGCGATTGTCGCGGTGGAGCCGGCAGGCGCGGCTTGCCTCGCCGCCGCGCTCGTCGCGGGCGCTCCGGTGACCCTGCCCACCATCGACACGTTCGCGGACGGCGCAGCGGTCAAACGGGTCGGGGATGTGGCGTACCGCGTGCTCACGGCACTGGGCGCGAAGACCCACACGATGGCGAACCTGCCGATCCACGCGTCCGGGCAGGGCGGCCAGCCCGCCGAGCTCGCTCCGGGATCGGTGCTGGTCACCCAGGTGGACGAGGGCGCGTTGTGCACGACGATCTTGGAGCTGTACCAAAACGACGGGATCATCGCCGAGCCCGCCGGCGCGTTGTCGGTTGCGGTGCTCGACCACCTGCGCCTGCCCGCCGGGGCGACCGTTGTCGCGCTGCTCTCGGGCGGCAACAACGATGTCTCCCGGTATGGGGAGATCCTGGAGCGCTCCTTGGTGCACAAGGGGCTGAAACATTATTTTCTGGTGGACTTCCCGCAGGAGCCGGGGGCGTTGCGCAAATTCCTGGAGCATGTGCTCGGCCCCGAGGACGACATCACGGTGTTCGAGTACATCAAACGGGACAACCGCGAGCTCGGCGTGGCGCTCGTGGGCATCGAGCTCGGCAATGCCACCGACCTCGGCCCGCTCATGGAGCGCATAGACCGTTCGGGCCTCAGCTGCGAGCGACTGCGCCCAGGAACCCCGGCGTACCAGTACTTGACCTGAGCAGAGGCGTTTCAGGCGGCTGACTGCCGACGGCCCGCGAGAGCATGCGCGGCGACGAGGACGCCCACGCCGACGCACGCCCCGATCGCGGTGTCGAAGAGCCGGTCGTGCAGGAGCAGCTGCACGGGCGACGCGCTCGTCAGGCGCACTCCGATCAGCGCGGACGGGGTGATGAACAGCAACGCGAAGGCGTAGTGCTGGACGACGAACAGCTCGGCGAGCCCTTGCGCGGCCATGATGATCACCACGGCCAGGTACTCCCGTGGATTCATGCTGAGGACGGCCAGCGCGATGCCGCTGCCGAAAAAGGTGCCGACGACCCGGTGGACGCCGCGTCGGACGCTCGCTTTCAACGTCCCGCCTGCGAACGGCGCTGTGGCGGCGACCATGGCCCAGCCGGTGTGGCGGCCGATTGTCAGGACGGACAAAGCCCCGGCGACCGCGACGGCGAGCGCGCACCAGGCGGCCCGGTCGAGGGCGGTGCGGTCGCGCAGCGCTTGCCAGCGGGGCCGCCGGGCGCCGGGCCCGGCGGATGCGAGCCCGACACGCAGCACGCCGACCAGGCCGAGGGAGAGCGACCACAGCGCAGTGGCGCTCACGACGAGCGCCGCGACCAACACAGTGGCGCCCGTCTTCCCCGAGATGTCCGCGCACGAGGCGAAGCTCAAGACGACGAAGAGCGGCCCCGGCGGCAGCCAGCGCATGAGCGCCGAGCACAAAGAGCCTGCGGCGGCGAGGACCCCGCCGAGCGCGATCACCAGCAACGGCGTCTGCGAGAGGGTCAACGCCGCCCCGAGGACGGTCGCGACCACGAGGGCGAGGGCTGCGGAGAGCTGGGTGAAAAATCGCTGACGGGGGTTTTCGTCCCTGCCGTACACGGCGGTGAAGGAGCCGCAGACCACGAACAGGGCCCACTCCGGGTGGCCGATCCCGATGACGGCGAACAGCGGGACTCCGACGGCGAGGGCGCTGCGCACGGCGGCGGGCGCGGCAGACGGCCCTGGCCGCAGCGCGGCGATCCAATCTCTCATGGGTCCGTCGGGCCCCAACTACCGCAGCACGGTCGCCAAAATGCCGGTCACGTAGCCCAGCCGGGCGACCTCGGCGGGGCGGAACTCGGGGCCGCCGGGCCTGCCGAGGATGATGACGAGGCCCTTCTCGCCGAGCGGGGCGGCGGCCAGAGCCGTGTCGAGGTCCTGCCAGACTTTCGGCACCCATGCGGCTTGCACGTCCAGAGACCGGGCCCCGTCCAGGCCCAGCACCGGGATCTGGTAGCTGCCCGGCTCGGGCGCCCCGGAGCTCGAGTTGATGGGCTCCGCGCCGTTCGCGCCGCTCACCGCGATCACGCACCACCCGGAGTGCAGCACCCGAGGCGCCTCGTCCGCGAGGATCTGCAGCCGGTTCTGCTGCGCGGTGGCGACCTGGTCGATCAGGGCGAGTTCGCGATGGGTGTCGAGCACCCCGGTGTAGGGCCGGATCGCGTCCACTTTGACGCCGCGGATCTGCTCGGCGGCGGTGATCAGGGAATCGGGCAGGCGGTCGCTGGGCAGATTCACCACGATGTCGTCCACGGCGTAGCCGGGCCCGCGCTCCACGACTTCCAGCGACACGATGTCCGCGCCGACGGTGCCGAGCGCCACAGCGAGCGCTCCGAGGCTGCCGGGGCGGTCTTCGAGCTCGACACGGATCAGGTACGACACTCAGCCAGGCTACCTTTCCCCAGTGCCGTGCGCCAAGTGAATAGAACCGCATACGTGGGCCCTAGCCGCGTCGGCGGACCTTCACGTGCGGCCGGACGAGGGCGAGCGCGGACTCGGGGAACAGCTCTCGCGGGGCGATCACCAGGAGCTGCCGGGCCGGGAGGGTATAGAGCACAGTCGCCGTCCCGGCGAAGAAATACTTCAGCTCCCGGTACTCGGTGTACGCCGACCCGCGAGGGGAGCGCATGGTGAAGCCGTGTGTGCCGAACTCCGCGCGCAGCGCCGTGCCTGCGGGATACACGGCGTTCAGAGCCCGCTTGCTCCGTCGGCGGGTCAGCCAGTACCGCCCGCCGAAGGCGAGCGCCGTGAGCAGGGGCAGGCTGATGGCGAGAGTGATCAGGAAGAGGGCGGGGTTCTTCCCCCAATGGCTGACGGTGAGCGAGTAGTACAGCGAGCCGACGACCACGACGACCCAGAGCATCGGCACTTTCCACGCGCGTTTCGCACGCTCTTTCGCCAGCAGGCCCGCTGTCTCGTCCGTGCAGGTGAACGACGTGTGGACGAGCGGAACGTCGGCGTCTGCGGGCGTGCTCATCGGCCCCTCCCAATCTTTCCGAGCCCAATCTCGTCGACGGGGAGTATAGCCCGAGCTCGCGTCCTCCGGTGTGTGGGAGAATGCTCCCCATGACCCAAGCACCGAAGATCACGAGGGAGCAGGTCGTGCACCTGGCCTCGTTGGCGCGGCTCGAGCTCGGCGAGGACGAGCTCGCCGCGTTCGCAGGCCAGCTCGACGACATCCTCCAGACGGTCAAAGTCGTCGACGAGCTGGCGGACTCGGCGGAGGCCGAGCAGGTGGGCGAGCACAAGGAATGGCAGGAGCCGTGGCTGTTCGGCGCGGTGAACGTGGTGCGGGCGGACGTGCCGTTGCCGTCGCTCTCGAGCGAGGACGCGCTCGCCGCGGCCCCGGCCGCCCAGGACGGCAAGTTCGTCGTGCCTCGGATTTTGGGGGAGGAGCTGTGAGCGCGACGGAGATCACGACCAGCACGGCGGCCGGGCTCGCCGAGCTGATCCACGCGAAAGAGCTGTCCTCGGCCGAGGTGGTGCAGGCGCACCTCGACCGGATCGGCGCGGTGGACGAGCGGCTGCACGCGTTCCTGCACGTCGCAGGGGAGGAGGCGCTGGCAGCGGCCCGCGCGGTGGACGAGTCCCTCGCCAGGGGCGAGGCGCCCGCGTCCCCGCTCGCCGGGGTGCCGGTCGCGCTCAAGGACATCTTCACCACGAAGGACATGCCGACCACGGCTGGCTCGAAGATCCTCGAAGGCTGGCGCTCGCCGTACGACGCGACGGTGACCGCGCGGCTCCGCGCGGCGGGCCTGCCCATCCTCGGCAAGACGAACACCGACGAGTTCGCGATGGGCTCCTCCACGGAGAACTCCGCCTACGGTCCGTCCCGCAACCCGTGGGACCTCGCCCGCACCCCCGGCGGCTCCGGCGGGGGGAACTCCGCCGCGCTCGCCGCGTTCGAGGCCCCGCTCGCGGTCGGCACCGACACCGGCGGCTCGATCCGCCAGCCCGCCGCGCTCACCGGCACCGTCGGGGTGAAGCCGACCTACGGCACCGTCTCCCGCTACGGCATGATCGCCTGCGCGTCCTCGCTCGACCAGGGCGGCCCCGGCGCGCGGACCGTGCTGGACGCGGCCCTGTTGCACGAGGTCATCGCGGGCCACGACCCGAGGGACGGGACCTCCACCAAGCGGACCGTCGCGTCGGTGGTCGAGGCCGCGAAGGCAGGGGCCGCGGGGGACCTCAAGGGCCTGAAGGTCGGCATCGTCAAGGAGCTCCACGGCGAGGGCTACCAGCCGGGCGCCTACGCGGCGTTCGAGGCGGCGGTGAAGCAGATCCAGGCGCTCGGAGCCGAGGCCGTGGAGGTGTCCTGTCCGCACTTCCCGTTCGCGATGCCCGCCTACTACTTGATCCTCCCCTCGGAGGTCTCCTCGAACCTCGCCCGGCTCGACGGGATCCGCTACGGCGCGCGGGTCGGCGACGACGGGCGGGCCGATGTGGCCTCGGTGATGACCGCGAGCCGCTCCTCGGGCTTCGGGCCCGAGGTCAAACGCCGGATCATCGTCGGAACCTACGCGCTCTCCGCCGGGTACTACGACGCGTTCTACGGCCAGGCGCAGAAGGTCCGGGCATTGGTCGCCCGCGACTTCGAGCGGGCGTACGAGCAGGTCGACGTGATCCTCGCGCCGACGACGCCGACCACGGCGTTCCCGCTCGGGGAGCGGGTGGACGACCCGGTGGCGATGTACCGGTTCGACCTGTGCACCATCCCGACGAACCTCGCCGGGCACCCCGGCATGTCCGTCCCGGCAGGATTCTCCGCCGACGACGGCCTGCCGGTCGGCCTGCAGATCCTCGCCCCGGCGCTCGCGGACGACCGGCTCTACCGGGTCGGCGCCGCGTACGAGGCCGCGCGCGGCGTGCTGGCGGGCCCGCCAGCTGTGGGCGGCGTCTAGTCCGGCCTGTCCGCAAAACGAGGCCGGCCGAGTTGTCCAGATGGTCAACGCGGTAGATTGGCCGCATGCGCATTGGGACGATGGTGAACTACGCAGGCGGCTTCATCGAGGTGGCGGAAGAAGTCATCGAGCTTGAGAAGGTCGGCCTCGACGTGGCGTTCGTCGCCGAGGCGTACTCCTACGACGCGGCCAGCCAGTTGGGGTACTTGGCCGCCAAGACCTCCACGGTCAAGCTCGCGTCGGGAGTCTTCCAGCTCTACACCCGGACCCCGACCCTGCTCGCCATGACTGCGGCGGGCCTGGACTACGTGTCGGGCGGCCGCTTCATCCTCGGGATCGGAGCCTCCGGGCCGCAGGTCATCGAGGGCTTCCACGGCGTGAAATACGACTCGCCGCTCGGCCGCACCCGCGAGACCGTCGAGATCTGCCGGAAGGTGTGGAAGCGGGAGCGCCTGGAGTACCAGGGCAAGCACTTCACCATCCCGCTGCCCCCGGAGCAGGGCACTGGCCTCGGCAAGGTGCTCAAGCTCATCAACCACCCCGTCCGCGACCGGATTCCTGTGGTGATCGCCGCGCTCGGCTCGAAGAACGTCGAGCTGACCGCCGAGATCGCCGAGGGGTGGCAGCCCATCTTCTTCCTGCCCGAGAAGGCGGGCGAGGTGTGGGGTCCCGCGATCGCTGCTGGCAAGGCCAAGCGCGCCCCGGAGCTCGGCGAGCTGGACGTGTACGCGGCCCCGGCGTTGGCGATCGGCGAGGACGTCGACCACCTGCTCGCGTTCGTCAAGCCCCAGTTGGCGCTGTACATCGGCGGCATGGGCGCGAAGGGGAAGAACTTCTACCACAACCTGGCCACCACGTACGGCTACGGCAAGGAAGCCGACCTCGTCCAAGACCTGTACCTTGCGGGGAAGAAGGCCGAGGCGGTCGAGGCTGTTCCCGACGAGCTCGTGCGGAGCATCTCGTTGATCGGGCCAAAGAGCTTCGTCGCCGAGCGCGTCGCGGCGTTCAAGGAGGCCGGGGCCACCGTGCTCAACGTGACGGCGTTCGCCGAGGACACGGCTGGGCGGATCAAGCAGATCGAGGCGCTGAAAGAGCTCCTCTGAGCCTCCGCGAGAGTCCCCGGCTTAGAGGGTCTCGCCGCTTTCGACCAGCGCTTTCAGCGAGGTCATCGCGTCGATGGTCTGACCGGGCAGCTGGCGCTTGACCATCGGCGTGACGAGCTTGCCGAACCCCTTGGTCTCGATCGTGACGGTGTGGGTCAGCGAGGCGCGGTCCTCGGCCGAGGGCGCCGCGACGAAGTCCACGGTCACGTCCATCATCTTGTCCGTGTAGGACATCGTCAGCTGCCGCCCGGGGACCAGCGCGACGATCGAGCCCTCCATGACGCCTGCGCGCCCGCCGTCCTTGTAGTGGTAGCGCAGCCGCGTGCCGACCGCGTTCGGGCCTTGGTCGAGTTTGTCGATCTGGGTGCACCGCTTGAGCCACAGCGGCGTCTTCGCCATGTCGTCGAGCACCGCGAAAACACGCTCGGCAGGGGCGTGGACCTCAAGGGTGTGGCTGTAGCTGGGCACGGGAAGTCTCCTCAAAAGAGCGGTCAAGCATCACGATCATGGTGATCTTAACCCGGAGCGGAGATCGGGGCGAGCCGTGCCGAGAGCTGCTTGCCCGGCGGCGGGGGTCGGACGAAGGTAGCCTGGGCGGTGTCGATCGCGGAAGGAGCTTTGAGTGAAACGGATCGGAGTGCTCACCGGCGGCGGTGACTGCCCTGGCCTGAACGCGGTGATCCGCGCCGTGGTGCGGACCTCGGTCGGGCGCTACCGCAGCACGGTTCTCGGCTTCCAAGACGGATGGCGGGGCCTTTTGGAGGACCGCCGGGTGAAACTCGACGACCTCGACAAGATCGACCGGATCTTGACGCGCGGCGGCACGATCCTCGGCACCGCCAGGGTGAACCCGGACAAGCTGCGCGCCGGCCTGGACCGGATCAAGCAGACCCTGGACGACAACGGCATCGACGTGCTCATCCCCATCGGCGGGGAGGGGACGCTCACCGCCGCGAGCTGGCTGGCGGACTCCGGAGTCCCCGTGGTCGGCGTGCCGAAGACCATCGACAACGACATCGACTGCACGGATGTCACGTTCGGCTTCGACACCGCGCTGGCCATCGCGACAGACGCGATCGACCGGCTGCACACCACCGCCGAGTCCCATCAGCGGGTGATGCTCGTGGAGGTCATGGGCCGCCACGCCGGGTGGATCGCGCTGCACGCCGGGCTCGCCTCGGGCGCGCATCTCACGCTCATCCCCGAAGTGCCGTTCGACGTGGACGAAGTCTGCACGATGGTCAAGAAGCGCTTCCAGCGCGGCGACTCGCACTTCATCGTGGTGGTGGCCGAAGGAGCCTCCCCCGACCCGCAGTCGATGACCCTGGCGGAGGGCGGGATCGACGAGTTCGGCCACAAGATCTTCACCGGAGTCTCCCGGCAGCTCGGCGCGGAGATCGAGCGGCGGATCGGCAAAGAAGTGCGAGTCACGGTGCTCGGGCATATCCAGCGCGGCGGAACGCCCACGCCGTACGACCGGGTGCTCGCCACCCGGTTCGGCCTGCACGCCGCCGAGGCCGCGCACAACGGCGGCGAGGGGAACATGGTGGCCCTGCACGGCACGAAGATCGACCTCGTGCCGTTGTCCGAGGCGACCCGTCAGCTCAAGCGCGTGCCGGTCGACCGGTACGAGGAGGCGAAGGCCTTCTTCGGCTGAGGACGGCTTCAACTGCTGCCGAGCGGGTCCCGCTGACGCGCGGCGGCTGCGCCCTCTCGCTCGATGAACGAGGTCAGCTCGCCGATCGCGGTCATGAGCGGGGCGGGGAAGACCACCGTGGTGTTCTTGTCCACCCCGAGCTCGATCAAGGTCTGCAAATTCCGCAGCTGGAGGGCGATGGGGTGGGCCATCATGGTGTCGGAGGCCTGCCCGAGCGCGGTGGCCGCGAGCGCCTCGCCCTCGGCGGCGATGATCTTGGCGCGTTTCTCGCGCTCTGCCTCGGCCTGGCGGGCCATGGCCCGCTGCATGCTGTCGGGCAGTTGGATGTCTTTGAGCTCGACCACGGCGACCTCGACGCCCCACTCCAATGTCGTCGTGTCGAGGATCTCGCGGATGTTCGCGTTGATGATGTCGGTTTCGGCGAGGATTTCGTCGAGGACGTGCTGGCCGACGACTTTGCGCAGGGTGGTCTGGGCGATCTGGTTGATCGCGGCGGCCACGTTCTCGATGGCGACGACCGATTTCACCGCGTCGATGATCCGGAAGTAGGCGACTGCGGAGATGTCGACGCTCACGTTGTCGCGGGTGATGATGCCCTGGGACTGGATGGGCATGGTGACGATCCGCAGCGACACTTTGTGGAGCCGGTCGACGACGGGGACGATCAGGTTCAGCCCGGGGTCGCGGACGCCGACGACCCTGCCGAGCCGGAAGAGCACGCCCCGCTCGTACTGGGTGACCACTTTGACGGCGAGCATCAGCGCGATGACCCCGAAGAAGACGAGCATTGTGGCGGTGAGGACGAGCGCGTGCATGAGGACTCCTTGCGCCGACCGAAAACGATCACACACCCGTCAGAGACGAGGCGCTCGCGCGCGGCGCCGCTGGCTGATTCCACTGTACATTTTTTCGGGCCGCCGGGTTCGGCGCGGAAGCCGGGCCGAGCGGCCGCGTCAGCCCAGCCAGTCGAGGACGGCGGCGGCGGTCCAGGACTGCTGCATGCTGCCGAGCGCCTCGCCCGTGTGCGGCTCGTAGTACTCGGCGAACTTGCCGTCCGCGACCAGGCGCAGCGCCTCGTCTTTGAGCTGCGCGGCGCGCTCGGGCCAGCCCCTGCGCGCGAAGGCGAACGAGAAGATCCAGGTGATGACCGGCCACACGGGGCCGCGCCAGTACTCCTTCGGGCGGAAGTCCTTCGAGACCGGAGAGGTGGACGGCGGCAGGGCGTAGAGCAGGTCCGGGTGCCCGCACCAGCGCGATCCTTCGAAAAGTCGCGCGAGGGCCAGCTCTTGCGGACGGTCGAGGCCGCCGCAGATGAGCGGGGCGAAGACAGCCAGGGTGTCCGTGACGATCCGTTTCCCGGTCTTGAGGTCGAAGTCGCACGCGGCTCCCGAGCGGTGGTGCGCCGTGGAGGCGACGCCCGCGCGAAACCGCTCGGCCCAGGAACGCAGCTCCCGTACGTCCGCATGGGGTTTCGCGTAGTCCTCGCCGATATAGGCCAGCATGTCGCACGCCATGGCGAACAAGGCCGAGAAGAAGACGTCCTGCACCTGGAAGTCCATGACGGACGGCAGTTTGGCGTCGTCGTAGCCGACAGACTTCATCTGCTCCACCAGCCACAGGTACCGGTCGTACTCAGCATTGCTGGGGCGTTGGCTGGGATCGCCGACGACCGAGATGTCCTCCCGCACGTACCCCGGCATCTGCCCCGGCACGACGTTCGCGTACGCCCCGTCCCACCGGGGCGAGTTGTCCATCCCCGACTCCCAGCCGTGGTAGAGCGTGATGAGCCCGTGCTCGCCCTGGTCCCTCGCAGTGGCGAGCCACCGGTGCCAGCGCATGAGGTCCGGCCAGCGGCGGTCGAGGAATTCCTCGGCGACGGTCCGCACGGTCTTGCCCCGGTGGCGGGAGTGGTCCAGGACGCGCTGCACCGCGATGGCGTGCACCGGCGGCTGGGTGATCCCCGAGGTCTCCGGCTTCTTCGGGGCCGCCTGCGCGAGCCTCGCAGTCTCCCAGCGCTCCGGTCCGGGGAAATAGCCGGTGGCCCCCGGCGCGAAGACGATATGCGGGATCATCCCGGTCGACCATTGCGCGGAGAGGAGCGTGTCCAGCTCGCGCACGGCGCGCTCGACGCTGAGCGAGGCGAGGCCTGCGGCGACGATCGCGGCGTCCCAGCTCCACATGTGCGGGTAGAGCTTCGGCGCCGCCGTGGTCATGGCGCCGAGGTCGTTTCCCTTGAGGAGGTACGCCGCCCTCGCGGCGAGCTGCGTTCGGGAGAAAGGACGGCGGATCATCCGAACCATTCTGCGGGAAATCCGCGCGTTCGGCAGGATTTGGGGACGTTAGACTGTCCCGATGACTGTTGCTGCCGCTGATTTGCTGGACTACGACGAGGTCCTGGAGCGTTTCGACCCGGTTCTGGGCCTGGAGGTCCACGTCGAGCTCAACACCGCCACGAAGATGTTCTGCGGCTGCCGCGTGGTGTTCGGGGCGCCGCCGAACACGCAGGTGTGCCCGACCTGCCTGGGGCTGCCGGGCGCGCTGCCGTCGCTCAACGAGAAGGCCCTCGAATCCGCCGTGCGGATCGGGCTGTCCCTCGGCTGCTCGATCCGGCCATGGGGCCGTTTCGCCCGGAAGAACTACTTCTACCCGGACATGCCGAAGAACTACCAGATCTCGCAGTACGACGAGCCGATCGCGGAGAACGGCGAGCTCGCGGTGACGCTTGAGGACGGGACGGTGTTCGTCGTCGGGATCGAGCGGGCGCATATGGAGGAGGACACCGGCAAGCTCACCCACATCGGCAGCGCGGACGGCCGGATCGGCGGAGCCGACCAGTCGCTCGTGGACTTCAACCGGGCGGGCACGCCGCTCATCGAGATCGTCACCAAGCCCATCGTCGGGACCGGCGAGCGCGCCCCGGAGATCGCCCGCGCGTACGTCACGGCGCTGCGCGACCTGCTCGGCGCGCTCGGAGTCTCCGACGTGCGGATGGAACAGGGGTCGCTGCGCTGCGACGCGAACGTCTCGCTCATGCCCAAAGGCGCGGAGGTGTTCGGGACGCGGACCGAGACGAAGAACGTGAACTCGCTGCGCAGCGTGGAGACCGCTGTGCGCCACGAGATGCGCAGGCAGGCGGCGGTGCTCGTCCGTGGCGGGGAGATCCTGCAGGAGACCAGGCACTACCAGGACGACGGCACGACCAAATCGGGGCGCATCAAGGAGACCGCCGCCGACTACCGCTACTTCCCGGAGCCCGACCTCGTGCCGGTGGCCCCGGACGCGGCCTGGGTGGAGAGCCTGAAGGCGACGCTGCCCGAGCCGCCCGCGAAGCGCCGGGCGCGGCTGCAGGCGGAATGGGGCTTCACCGACGAGGTGATGCGCGACGTCGTGAACGCGGGCGCCGTCGAGCTGCTCATCCAGACCGTCGAGGCGGGCGCGGGGGCCGACGCGGCGCGCGGCGTGTGGCTCTCCCAGCTATCCAGGGTCGCGAACGAGCGGGGCGTCGCGCTCGCCGAGCTGCCGATCGCCCCGGTCCAGGTGGCGAAGACGCTGGCATTGGTCGCGTCGGGGGAGCTGACCAGCAAGATGGCCTCGCAAGTGGTCGACGGCGTGCTCGCGGGCGAGGGGGAGCCCGAGGAGGTCGTCGCGAAGCGGGGCTTGAAGGTCGTGCGGGACGACGGCGCGCTCCAGGCCGCCGTCGATGCGGTGCTCGCGCAGTTCCCCGCCGAGGCGGAGGCGATCCGCGAGGGCAGGCAGCAGGCCATCGGCCCGGTCATGGGCGCGGTGATGAAGGCGATGAAGGGCCAGGCGGACGGCAAGACGGTGCGGGAGCTCATCATCAAGACCTGCGGGGCCCTCTAGGCCATTCCGCGCCCGCCGCCGCCGGCGTTTCGTGTTTCGTATAACATCGATGTCGTTGTTGTAACGCACGACACGATTCCGAAGGGCGATGGACTATGGACGAGGCGACGCTGCTCGAACCCGGCGCGATCGATATCGCGTTCGTCGAGCGAAGCGGTTTGAAGGTCGTGGCTGCCCAGCGGGGGAGGGTGCGGTGCCTCATGCCCTTCCGGGGGAACGAGAACCACATCGGGACCATGTATGCGGGGGCGCTTTTCACATTGGCGGAGCTGCCGGGGGGCTTGCTCTATCTGACCTCGTTCGACACGACGAAGTTCTTTCCCATCGCCAAAGAGGTGAACATCCGCTTCCGCAGGCCTGCCGTTGGCGATGTGACAGTGGAGGTCGAGCTGTCCGAGGAGTCCATCGCCGCGATCACGGCCGAGACCGTGGCGCAGGGCAAGGCGGACTACGTCCTCGAAGGCGAGCTCAAGGCCGAGGACGGCACGGTGGTCGCGATCAGCCGGGGCGTCTACCAGCTCCGCGCCATCGGCTGAGCGCGCGTCAGTCGTCCTTCGGCTTCGGCGGCTCGCCGAAGCCGGGGACCCCGCCCTTGCCGCCTCCGCCGCCGCCTGCGCTGCAGACCACGCGGTCGTCGACGTTCTCGTCCGGCCTGCCGCCAGGGGCTTGGTTGACCGTCCCGAAGCAGAGCATGCCCGCCGCCGAGGCGGCGACATCGCCGAGCACGCCGTATTTGCCGTCCACGGCGACCACGGGCTCGGCGGGCAGGCCGCTGGCCCCGGTGGGCATGGCGAGCGTGAAGAGCTTGTCGTGCGCCGCGACGAACGCGACCATCTTTTTGACCGCGCACCCGGACACGCCCGGACGCTCCGGCCAGCTCCAGACGAGCTGCGGCGAGCTCGCTCCCTTGGGGATGCGGAGCAGCTCGTCTTTGACCGGGCTGCGGTTGGTGTACCAGAGCGTGGAGTCGGGGTCGTCGACGTCGAAGCAGAGCGCCCCGCCCGAGCCGAGGCCGCTCACGATCACTTTCGTCGCGGCGTTCCCGTCGCCGCCGAGCTGGTCGGGCTCGATCCGGAGGATCTTGCCCGCGAGCGAGCCCGGGTCCTGTGCCGCGGCCTCGTCGCCCGCGCTGCTGGTGAGCACGTAGAGCGCGCCGCCGGGGCCGAACTGGATCGATCCGTAGTTCCCGTCGGCTGTGTGCGGGATGCCGGTGAGGACGTCTTTCGCGCCGCTCTCTTTCGTCAGGCGCACCACGCGGTTGTCGGACCCGGTCGAGATGTAGGCGAAGATCGCGCCGTCGGTGGCGAAGTTCGGCGAGAGCGCGAGGTCCATGAGCCCGCCGTCGCCAGCCGCGTTCACGTCCACATGCGTGAGCAGGGCGGCCTTCTGGCTCGGGCCGCGCTTCGCCAGCAGGATGTTCCCCGTGCTCCGCTCGGCGACGAGGGCGGCATCGGCCCCCGGGATCGGCGCGATCCCGCCAGTGATCTTGATGCAGGTGGCGATGACGGCCGGGTCGAGGTCCACGCATGGGCCGGGCTTGCGGTCGTCCGGGCCCTGCTGGTCCTGGTTCGGCGGAGGCTGCTGCGGGTCGGCTGGCGGCTTCTTGCCGCCGCCGAGCGCTCCTTGGAACGCGTCTTGGAACGGCGAGTTGTTGAGGTGCTCGAAATCGGCGCAGCCGGTGAGGAGGGTGAAAGCGCAGGCGAAGGCCGCCGAAGCGGCGAAAGCGCGGAATCTCATCAGGAGGGCAGCCTCCGCACGGCTCCTTGGTCTGCGGATGTGGCCATCGCCGCGTATGCCCGCAGCGCGGCGGTCACCGGGCGGTGGCGGTCCTTCGGGGTCCACGGGCGCTCCGAGGCCTCCATCTTGGCGCGGCGCTCGGCGAGCACCTCGTCGGGGACGAGCAGCTCGAGCGCGCGGGAAGCCACGTCGATCCTGATCTGGTCGCCGCTCTCGACAAGGCCGATCAACCCGCGGGAAGCGGCCTCGGGCGAGACGTGGCCGATCGAGAGGCCGGACGTGCCCCCGGAGAACCGTCCGTCGGTGATGAGCGCGCAGAGCTTGCCGAGGCCCATGCCTTTGAGGAACGACGTCGGGTGGAGCATCTCTTGCATGCCGGGCCCTCCTGCGGGGCCCTCGTAGCGCACGACGACGACGTCGCCGGGTTTGATCTTTTTCCCGAGGATGGCGGAGACGGCCTCCTCCTGGGACTCCACCACCACGGCGGGCCCTTGGAAGGAGAACAGGTCTTCGTCGATGCCCGCGGTCTTGAGGATCGCGCCGTCTTGGGCGAGATTGCCCCGCAGCACCACGAGCCCGCCCTCTTTGGTGTAGGCGTGCTCGACGTCGCGGATACAGCCGCCCTCGGCGTCGAGGTCCAGGCTCGACCAGCGGTTCTCGGTGGAGAAGGGCTCGGTGGTCCGCACCCCGCCCGGCGCTGCGTGGAAGAGCTCGACGGCCTCGGCGGAGGCTTTGCCGGAGCGGACGTCCCAGGTGTCGAGCCACGCGGCGAACGAGGGGGAGTGCACCGTGCGCACGTCCTCGTGCAAGAGCCCGCCCCGGCGCAGCTCGCCGAGGATCGCGGGGATGCCGCCCGCCCGGTGCACGTCCTCCATGTGGTAGTCGGAGTTCGGGGAGACCTTGGAGAGGCAGGGCACACGACGGCTGATCGCGTCGATGTCCGCGAGGACGAACGGGACTTCGCCCTCGTTCGCGGCGGCGAGGATGTGCAGCACCGTGTTCGTGGAGCCGCCCATGGCGACGTCGAGCGCCATCGCGTTCGCGAAGGCCTTCGGGGTGGCGATGTTGCGGGGCAGGACCGAGTCGTCGTCCTCGTGGTACCAGCGTTTGGCTATGTCCACGACGACCGAGCCCGCCCGCTGGAACAGCGCGCGCCGGGCGGCGTGGGTGGCCAAGGTCGAGCCGTTGCCGGGCAGGGAGAGCCCGAGGGCTTCGGTGAGGCAGTTCATCGAGTTCGCGGTGAACATGCCCGAGCAGGAGCCGCAGGTGGGACAGGCGCTGCGCTCGACCTCGTCGAGCCCCTCTTCGGAGACGGTCTCGCTCGCGCTCGCCGCGATGGCGGTGATGAGGTCGGTCGGGGCTTGGGCCACGCCGTCGACCACCACTGCCTTGCCCGCCTCCATCGGCCCGCCGGAGACGAAGACGGTCGGGATGTTCAGGCGCATCGCGGCGTTGAGCATGCCGGGGGTGATCTTGTCGCAGTTCGAGATGCAGACCAGGGCGTCGGCGGTGTGCGCGTTCACCATGTACTCCACCGAGTCCGCGATGAGCTCGCGGCTGGGCAGGGAGTAGAGCATGCCGCCGTGCCCCATGGCGATGCCGTCGTCCACCGCGATGGTGTGGAACTCCCTCGCGACGCCGCCCGCCTCGCGGACCGCCTCGGCGACGATCTCTCCGACGTCCTTCAGGTGCACGTGCCCGGGGACGAACTGTGTGTAGGAGTTCGCGATGGCGACGATGGGCTTGCCGAAATCGGAATCGGTGAGACCGGTGGCGCGCCAGAGCGATCGCGCTCCGGCCGCCGCGCGGCCGATGGTGGTCGTTCTAGATCGAAGTGGCGGCATCTCCCTAGTTTACCCGTTCCTCGGGCCTTGTCCGCGTGCCTCCCCGAGGGCCGCCCGCCTGTCAAGCGATGTGATGGAGATCTCATGCGAAAGCAGAAATATCATGGGATGACTTGATGTTGGAACTGGCAGCTGCGAAACGCAGACCAGGCCCCCGGCGCGAGCGCCACGGCGGGCCGCGAGGAGACGAAGGAGAAGACCATGGACAAGGTTATGAAGACAATCGCGAAAGCCGCCTCTGTCGCCGCGTTCGGGATGTTCGTGCTGACTCCGGCGATGGCGAGCGCCGCGCCTGCCGCGCAGTCGGTGGTCGTCGCGCACATGGCCGATTCGAGCAGCGGCGACAGCCACGGGCACAACAGCAACCAATTGCCGCAGCCTCGGGTCTCGAACGACCAGAGCCAAGTGCATTTGCTGCCGCCCGCAAGCCAGCGCTGAGGCAGGCGGGAAGGCGACGGAAGAAAGCCTTGCCCGCTGCGGCGATCCGTGGACGAAGGCCGTTGGAGCGTTATCGAATTGAGACATACAGAGGGAAGGCCTCGGGAATGACGGGCCTTTTTCTCGTGTTGTATTCCGCAGGATCGGACGAAAGGGGCTCCGGGCCGGTCCGGGTGTGAAGAGTGGAAATTCGCAAGCGGACGAAAACGAAACGGAGAAGATCATGAGCGGTGTTGTGAAGGCGATTGCGCGAACGGCTCCTGTCGCGGCGTTGATGGTGTTCGGCCTGGCCCCGGCGATGGCGAATGCCGCGCCAGTCGCGCAGCAAGCGGTCGTTTGGCATATGGCCGACGCGGGCAGCGCGGGCAGTGGCGACAGCCACGGGCACAACAACAACCAGGACCAGCAGAAAAATATGAACAACCAAAACGGGATTCCGATCTTGCGCCCCGGAACTCGGCACTAAAGCCGATGGGGCGCGTGCGATATTGCGAGCGGCATGATCGGCGGCTCGCAATATCTCTTTTGAGAAAAACTGAACAAAAATTGAACAAAAAATAAGCAAAAGGCGCATTTCGGGCGACTCTCCCGAATCTGCGAGATCGATTCGGTCTACTTGACCCATTTAGCGAGGAGTAAGTCACCATGGCTTTGGCTTTCAAATTTGTTTCGGCGGCGGCGCTGGGCGCTTTCGCGCTTGCCCCGGTCTTCGCGGTCGCGGCTTCTGCTTCGCCTGCCCCGCAGGCCATCGGCCCCGTGCACGCGAGCGGCGACAACAACGGCGGCGGGTCCGGCAGCGGCAACGGCTCCGACTCCTCGGGCGGCAACGCGGGCTCGGCGGGCTCCGGCGACAGCCACGGCCACAACTCGTAGCCTCGAACGGCTTGGTCTCGGGCCGGGGCGACACCTGTCGCCCCGGC
>NZ_JBOFQF010000010.1:0-13396 GCF_051660745.1 Segniliparus sp.
CGTGCGGCGCGAGTCTGGAACTCGCGCCGCACGCCTTTTGTCTCGCAGTCCTCTCCCGTGCTTCAGGAGGTGCTGCGGTTGCCTGCTTTCCACACTTCCCACGGGATGTTCCAGTCGCCGAGCCCGTCGTTGCCCGGCAACATGGTGCCCTTCGTGTTTTTCACCAGCACGGCGTCGCCGCGCTTGGAATGCTCCAAGAACCACTTGCCGTCCTCGGGGCTCACATTGAGGCAGCCGTGGCTCGTGTTCCTCTTGCCCTGCGCCCACACCGACCACGGCGCGGCGTGGACGTAGATGCCGCTGTACGAGATCTGGGTGGCCCATTCCACCTTGGTGCGATACCCCATCGGCGCCCAGGTCGGGAGGCCGAAAGTCGACGAGTCCATGATCATGGACTGGTTGTGGTCGCCCACGGTGTAATAGCCGTTGTTCGTCAGAAGCTTCGGGTTGTCCAGGCCCATCGACGTCGGCATGGTGCGCACCAGGTCGCCGTTCACGAAGATCTGGATCTGCTTCGTGTTGTCGTCCGCCACCGCGAGGAACTCGTCGCCGATGGCGAAGCTCGTGGCGATGTCCTGCTGGCCGAACAGCCCGTTGCCAAGATTGACCCCGTAGTCCTTGACCTCGACAGACACCTTGGTGCCTGGCTTCCAGAAATGCTCGGGCCGCCACCGGACCTCGGTCGGGGAGATCCAGTAGAACGCGCCCTCGACAGCGGGCTCGGTCGTGACTTTGATGGCTTTCTCGGCGGCGGCGCGATCCGAGATCGGCTCGTCGAACTTCACGCCCACGGGTTGGGCGACCCCGACGACCTCCCCGTTCGCGTTGCCCTTGTTGAAGTACGGCATCGTCAGCGCCTTCGGCGACGACGTGGTGAACGTCCGGGTCAGCGTGCTCGTCCCGCTCGTCCCCATGACCTCGGCCTTGAGCACGTACTTCTTGCCGTAGCCGAGCGGCTCGACGCTGTGCCAGGTGCGCTTGTCGCCGCTCAGCTCGGTCTTCACCGTCGTGCCGTCCGCCCCGGTCAGGGTCGCGGAGACGATCGCCCCGCCATTGGCGGCCAACGTGACCGGGTCGGCCGGGGAGACTCCGGTCGCGCCGTCCTTCACCGAGGAGTCGAGGCCCGGGCGCAGCGCCTCGTCCGCAGAGTTCGCCCCGACGCCCGCCGCCGCGTTCGCGCGGCGCTGCTCGGTCCCGCAGGAGACAGATCCGAGCATGAGCCCGAACACCGCCGCGAGGGCGACCGAACGGCTCAACCAAGGGGTGCCCGTATGTCGCGCCGGCCACACAGCCTCAGGCATGTCACGTCCTCCTCCTGGCTGGCGGGCCAGACTCCAAGGAAAGCGCTCCGCCGCTGGTCCGACCACGAATCGAACATGCCACAGCGCAGCGCTGAACCCCAATTGATTGCTTCGCCGCCATACTACGGGATCGGGGGGTCCCACGCCAGTAGCCGCAACGGTGTCGCGAGCATCGGCTTGGGCCTGTTAGTATGTACGTCACGCGCTAGTAGCTCAACTGGCAGAGCAGCTGACTCTTAATCAGCGGGTTCGGGGTTCGAGTCCCTGCTGGCGCACCAGGTCGGGCCTGGTCGGATAGTGTTTCTAACTATCCGACCAGGCCCGAATTCTTTGACTACCCAACAATGAGCCGATGCTCTCGTCGAACACGCCCGCCCCGCAAGGTCATTGGCCGACGGCATGTGTATGAATTATGGCATACCATATAAAACATGGATGCTGCCCCCTCTCCGGCCCAACCGTCCTGGAAGCGATCGATACATCGCGCGCTGCTCGGCGCGGGCGAGCGCTCCAAAGAAGAGGCCAGGCTTGTCGTCTGCCTGCGCTGCACGGCATTGCTGCTATGGCTGATCTTCGCAGGAGGGCTGCTGCTCGCCCTCGCCCTGCCGCATGTCCTGGACTACCACCAACCGCTGGGGCATCTGATCATGTACGGGGACGGCGGCCAGACCGACGCAGCCCTGCTGTCGGTGCTCTATGTGGTCTGGCCGGTGTTCTTATGGCGAGCAGCAGAGAGCCCGAGCCATCACGCCGGGGTGATCCTCGGCGCGATCTTCGGCAACCTGGGGCACGCGTTCGTCATGACAGTGGTCTGCCTGCGCGGCCTCTCGCACTACCACTACTGGTTCCACCTGCTCACAGACATCCCGCTGGTGTACTCGCTCGCAGCCGCCGTTGCCGTCTATTGGGCTCGGTACGCTCGGAGCAATGGGGCCGAGGGCGGCCCGCTCCGCGTGCTTTTCTGGCGAGGCGTGCCTGGCGATTTGGATCTGCGCACACCCGCTCCAGGGGTGAGCCTGCGCTTCGCGCTCCGATCTTTCTGCCTTGCAACAGCGGGTTACTTCGCAGTGGAATTCGCGGTTGGCGTGTTCCAGCCAGATCTGTTCACCTTCAAACACCAGCCCGGACGAGCGCTGATGTTCGCGGACGGAGAGCACCCCGACGCCGGCATGTCGGCGGCGGTCTTCCTCGTCCTTGCCTTCGTGGGGTGGTGGGCTTCGGGCCAAGAGCGCATCGACTCGCTGCATGTGCGGATGCTCGCCGCGTCCGTATGGGCCCAAGCCGCCGTCATGACCCTGCTGGCGCTCCAACACGGCAGATTGTTCCGCCTGGGCACCGACATCCCTGTTGCCCTGCTGCTTGGAGCCGGCCTGCTCTTCGTCGCCGCACAAGCCAAGCGACAAGGGCTCGACGCGGAGCGGCGTGGCTCCCCCTGACCTCCGCGCCGAGCGGGCCGTGGTCGACCACCAATGGCGGACGCCTCGAGTCCGCGTGGCGCAGTCCGCCCATCTCGTTACCTCGGCAGCAAACGCCGAACCGCCTCGCGAAGCCGCCCCGACGCCTCCGACAGGCCCTCTCCGCGCGGCACGAGGACGAACGTGGCCAGCAACCGGTTGAGCGTGTCGGCGACGAAATCCGCCTCGTCCTCCGCCAGCGCGTCCGGCAGGCCTGGATCTTGGAGCAAGCCGGAGAGAAAGCTCCGTCCGATCGCCTGGCCCGACGGCTCGTAGTCGCGCCACAGGCGCACGATCCGTTCGGGCTGCAGCCGGACCAGCCAACGCGCGACGGGGTTGGCATGCGCGTCTTCCAAGCTGCGCGCCATCGCCAATTCGGCGACGTCGCCCGCGGTCGCGCACCGCGAGGCGCGGTCGCCGAGGTCGCGGAGCTGCGCGAGCAGGTCGCGCCGATAGGCGGTGTCGACGAGGTTCTGCTTGCTGCCGAAGAGGCGGAACACCGTGCCCCTCCCCATGCCCGCCCGCTTGGCGACCTTGTCCATGGTCAGGCCCCGCTCGCCGCTCTCCCCCAGCACCGCGACCGCGGCGTCGAGGATTTTGCCCCCAGAGCCTTCGGCCTTCCGCGCCTCCTCGTACAGCTCGTCCCCCATCGCGGCGGCGATCAACGCCTCCAGGTCGATTCCCGGTGCGGCCCTGGACATGCCCCGATGATCGCACACCGCCCGCGGCAGGAATGCCGTTTCGCGATGCCAGAGACATTATTACTTGATTGTCCCAAAGTCCGGTGATACTCTCTCTGTCATCAAAGTTTCATGACAGACCTCACATTTCATCCAGGATGTGCGGGGCTCGGAGCATCGAGGCCACGAGGAGAATCGGGCATGGCGGTCACGCAGACGGCGAGCACGGACGAGCAGCAGCGCGAGCGCTCGGGGAACTATTACCTGAAGCCCTCGGTGCAGAAAGGCGTCCCGTTCCACTTCGCGGGCGAGACCCGCACCCCGGACGGCGCGGTCGACTACGGGTATTTCGGCCCGGGCTCGCTGGCCTGGCAAGTGCTCTCCCCCGCCACGGTGGCCATGCTCATCGACGGGCCTGCGGCCGCGCTCGAGCTCATCCACCGGGGCCTGCTGAGCGTCGTCCTGGAGCACGACCCCATCAACGACGAGGACGCGCGACGCAAGCGCCGCCGACTCGCCGGAACCCCCGTCGAGGCGCGCCGCAGCCCGAGGGAGGTCCTCGACCGGCACATCCGCACCGGGCTCGTCCCCACGCCGATCATCGTCGGCGACACCCCGACCGCAGCCTTCACCGCAAAGCGCCTGCACGCCTACCACAAGCCGATGAAGAGCGTCGTCCCCGGCAGCCCCGGCGGACCCGAGGACCACTACGACGCCGCGAGCGCGAAGATGATGCTCTTCGCCCATGTCACGATCTGCCACGCGGGACTGCGCCTCTACGAAGGCGTTGTCGCCCGCGACGGGCGGCTGCCCCGCAGGTTCAGCCCCGGACAGCGCGACCAATACTGGCGCGAGATGGTCGCCTTCGCGGAGCTCATGGGCGTCCCGCGCGAGATCGTCCCCGACTCCGCCCAAGCCGTCGCCGACTACTACGCGGGCATCGCGCACGAGTACCGGGACGTGCCCTTGCGCGCGTTCTTGTCCAGGACCGCCCAAAACCGTGGCCTCTATCTCTCGACGTTCCGGCTCGCGAACCTCCCCGACACCCTTCGGATGCTCGCCCTGGTCGGCGTCGTCATGCCGGTGACACTGGCGGTCATCCCGCGTCCGGTGCGCAGAATCTTGAACATCCCCCGGTTCCTGGATCCGGCGTTCAACGCCCTCAAAGTTCCGTTCGGCCTCCTGCTGTGGCCGCTGCAGAAGAACCCCGCCCTCGGCGAGAGAACCGCCCAGCTCATTTTCGGCTCCGAAGCAGGAGGGGCGCTCCGCATGCTCCGCGAGGCGCGAGAGGCGGCGGCGCGGACGAAAGCGGCTGCGCCCGTGGCGACCGTGTGACTGGCTCGCTGGAAGATCTGCCCGCCCCTGCGCGGCCTCCGGTTCCCCGGCTGCGCGCTGGCCGCACGCGCGGCTATCTCACGACGGCGACGCCGGTCAGCCCGCCGGGCAGCGTGGCGACCAGCCGGTCGATCCCCCGCGCCGGGTCGACCTCCCGGATGTCGCCGCCGAGATCGGTGACATAGAAGGCTCCGGTCGCCTCGTCGCGGTCCACGCCGATGGCCTCGCGGAACTCCGAGGCGAGGATCGTCGGGGCCACGCCCTTCTCGCCCACGGCGGGGATCGGCGCGCGGTTGAACGTGTTGCCCTCGGGCCTGGCGCCCCGGTCGGTCCAATAGATTTCGCCCGCGCCGAGGTCGAGGTAGAGGTCGATCGGCTCGGGCAGGTTCTCCCACAGCGTCTCGATGTCGTCGCGGCGCGCGGGGTCGGCGGGAGCGGCGAGCGGCGCGCGGAAGATCCGCCCCGCGCCGCCCTTGCTCGGCCCCTTCTGCGTCCAGTACAGGTGGCCGCCCGCAGGGTCGACGGCGACGCCGACGCAATGCCGCAGGATGTCCCGCTGCTCCTCGGGCACTGTGTGATCGCCGTTCTGGACCAGAACCTCGAGTTCGGAGCCGTCCAGGTTCGCCCGCAGCACCCGCAGTCCCTCGCGGTCGGAGAAGTAGAGCTTGCCCGCGGCAAAGTCCGCGACGAGCTGTTTGCCGGTGACGAAGCTCCCCGCCGGGAGCACTGTCGTCCTCCCCGAGCCGTCCAGGCTCGCCCGCTCCAAGGAGCCGTTCGCGGCGTGGAACGAAGCTGTTTTCTCCGTCAACGCCGCTCCTGGGGCGCTCCCGGCGGGCACGCCCATGTTCGTCCAGTAGAAGACGCCGCGAGCCTTGTCGACGACCACGCCGTCGGGCACCTCCCCCGTCCCGGCCACCAAGGTGGTCGCGAAGCCGGTCGCGGTTTCGACGGACTGGATCTCGCCAGCTCCGGGGTTGAGGACGATCAGTGTTGGCACGGCGCGGTCCTTTCCTTGGTTCGCGGTGCGGCTTCGCGGGCGAAGCGGCGCGGCCAGGTTGTTTGTCTCTTCGCCCAGCTTAGTCGTCGACGGCGGCGCGGGCTCCGGAGCGGCCCGCCCCTCGCGCATGGGCGAGGCGCCAGCCGCAGGCCGCAATGGCCGCGCAGGCGGTCATCACGACCGCGAGGGGCACGGCGTCGCGCGCCCCGCCGAGGCCGACCAAGGGCGCCACGAGCGCGCCGACTGCGGCCTCCGCAGCCCCTGTGACGGCCGCGGCTCGGCCCGCCGCCGCATGGGCGGCGGCCAGAGCCAACGCGGTCGCGTTCCCGAGGACGAAGCCGAGGCCCGCGACGACGACGCACAGCGGGACGGCGAGCCAGACGACCGGAGTCGAGGAGAGCGCGACGGCGGCGAAGGCGGCCGAGCCGCCCAATACGACAGCCAGCCCGACCGCGAGGAGCTCCGCAGCCGGGCGTGTCCGGGACAGGCGGGCGCTGGTCATGGCGCTGGCCACCATGCAGATCCCGTTCGCGCTGAACAACAGCCCGTTGCCGAGCTCGCTCAACCCCATGACGCTCTGGTGCACGAACGGCGAGGCCGAGATGTACGACATCAGCGCCCCGAAGCCGAAGACTCCCGCGATCGCGTTGCCGAAATACGCACGGGACAGCAGCGGTTTGAATCCCACTGGATTTTTTCGCGCCGCGTCCCGCACATGGCGCGGACGGGTCTCGGGCACCACCGCGACGACGACGACCGCCATCGCCACGGTCATCGCGCACACCGCCCAGAGGACGCCGCGCCAACCCACGGCCGGAGCGAGCGCTCCGCCGAGCGGCGAGCACAACACCGGGGAGAGCCCCACCGCCCCGCCGAAGCCTTGGAGGACGCGGCTCGCCACCAGCAGTCCCACCGAGGGCGCCAAAGCCGCCGCCGCGCTCGCGCCGACGCAGAGCAGCGAGCCGACCACCAACGGCCCTTTCCGCCCGTAGCGGTCCGAGAGCGCGCCGAAGACGAACTGCCCCACGCCTATGCCGAGGAGGAAGCCGGTCAGGGTCAGCTGCACGACGGACGGCGAGACCCGCAGGTCGGCGGCGATAGTCGGGAACGACGGCAGATACAGGTCGACCCCGATCGAGGCGAACGCGGCGAGCAGCGCGAGCGCGGCGAGGAGGCCGCGCGGCAGCGACGGCTCGGACCGAGCAGAGGCCGGACGATCTTGTGTCAAGGAAATTGACCTCAGTATGCGGCCATTGTCGCGGCGCAGCCTGAGAAGACGCTCAAAAGCGGGCGCCGTCATAGCGGCACGATCAGACGGCGGCCTGCCGCGCGCCGCTCCGGGCGACGAGCCCGCAGCAGGCCGCGATCACGGCGCAACCGACCATGACGGCGGCGAGCGGCACAGCGGTGTGCTCGCCGCCGAGCCCCGCCAAGGGCGAGACCAACGCCCCGACCGTGAACTGCAGCGCGCCGATGAACGCCGAAGCCGAGCCCGCGGCATGCGAAACCGCCCCCATGGCGAGCGCAGTCGCGTTCCCGAAGACGAAGCCGAGGCTCGCGACGGCTGCGCAGAGCGGCGGCGCGAGCCAGACGACCGGCAGCGGGGAAAGCGCGACGGCGGCGAAGGCGATTGAGCCCGCCAATGCGCCTGCCAGGCCGAACGCCAACAACCTCGCCGGAGCGAACCGATGGGACAGTCGTGCGCTGAGCGCGCCGCATGCGGTCAGGCAGAGGGCGTTCGCGCCGAACAGCAACCCGTTGCCGAGCTTGCTCAGCCCCATGACGCTCTGATAGACGAACGGGGAGGACGCGATATACGACATCATCGTGGCGAACCCGAAAGCGACCACAGCGGCGTAGCCGAGATAGGTCCGCGACAGCAATGGCGCGAGCCCGGCCGCGTTCTGCCGCGCCGCCTCGCGCGCCTGCGGGGAGCGGGTCTCGGGCACCATGGCCACGACGACCACGGCCACCAACACGGCCAGGGCGAACACCACCCATAGAATGCCCCGCCAGCCGATGACCGGGGCGAGCACGCTGCCCAGCACGGGAGCCGCAACGGGCGCGAATCCGCTGACGGTCATCATCAGGCTGAACGCGCGCGCCGCGACTTTGCCGCTGACGAGGTCGGTGATGACGGCGCGGCCGATCACTACGCCCGCCGCCCCGCCGAAGCCTTGGAAGACACGGCAGACGGCCAAGAAACCCGCCGACGGGGCGAGCGCGGCGGCGACGCTCGCCACGACGCAGAGAAGCGCGCCGACGACCAGCGGCGGTTTGCGCCCATAGCGGTCCGACAGGGGCCCGAAGACGAGCTGCCCCGCGCCCATCCCGACGAGGAAGCCGGTCAGGGTCAACTGCACAGCGGAAGCCGAAGCCCGCAGGTCGACAGTCATATTGGGGAACGAGGGCAGGTAGAGGTCGATGGCGATCGGGGCGATGGCCGAGAGCAGCCCGAGCACGAGCAGGAGGCTGCCGGAGATCCCCGGAGCCTCGGCGGAGCGTTCTTTTGTCAAGGCACCTGACTCATTCACCCGCCTATTGTCCACGAATCGCGCCGAAACGGCCACCGGGGCGGCGGGAGGGCATGATCGGGAACTCCGCCCCCGCACGGGCCCCTGGAACAGCACCGGTACTTTGTCTCCGAGGACGGCAGCGCCTCGTTCTCCTACGCTGCCACGAACCACCTCTTGGAGGATGAATCACATGGCTCTGCCCTCAATTGTTCTTGTCCACGGCTTTTGGGGCGGCGCCGCCCATTGGTCCAAAGTGATCGTCGAGCTCGCGGGGCGCGGCTACAGCGACATCCACGCCGTGGAGAACCCGCTCACCTCGCTCGCCGACGACGCGAAGCGCACCCAGCAGATGGTCAAGCAGATCGACGGGCCGGTCGTCCTGGTCGGGCACTCCTACGGCGGCGCGGTCATCACCGAGGCCGGAAACCTGCCCAACGTCGCCGCGCTGGTGTACATCGCGGCGTTCGCGCCGGACTCGGGCGAGAGCCCCGGCGAGATCAGCCAGAAACGCCCCCCGGCGGCGTTCCCGAACCTCGCCCCGGACTCGGACGGGTACCTGTGGGTCAAGCCGGACAAGTACCACGAGAGCTTCTGCCAGGACCTCGCCGACGACGAGGCGCTGGTCATGGCGGTCACGCAGAAGGCCCCGCTCGCCTCGACGTTCGGCGACGCTGTCACCGACCCCGCGTGGCGGCACAAGCCGTCCTGGTACCAGGTCTCGTCCGAGGACCGGATGATCCACCCCGACAACGAGCGCGAGATGGCGGCCCGGCTGAACCCGCGCGAGCTGATCGAGCTCCCGGCCTCGCACGCCTCCCTCGCCTCGCAGCCTGCCGCAGTCGCCGACCTTGTCGACAGGGCGGCCAAAGCGGTCGCGTCCGTCTGAGCCGAGAGCGCTCTCGGCCCGCTCGGGCACGAAGCCGCACGATCAAGAGGAATCCCAGGCCGGGGAGTATTTTCCGGCCTGGGATTCCTCTTTTGCCGCCGCAGGCGCGCGAAGTCCATCCTGCGGCCCCGCCCGCCTCTGGGACCGGGTAGAATTGATTGCTTGTGCGCGCGCCTGCACGGAGCTGGCAGGCGTGCTATCGGCAGACACACCCATTGAGGAGGATCTGACGTGTCGGACGAGCAACAGGGTGAGGACCAAGAGCGCCTCGATGTGCTCTACGCCCGGTTGGACCGCCTGAAGGCGACCGCGGACCGTCGTCTGCGCGACGCGCTTCTCGAAGCCGACGGCGACGACCAGGAGCGCTCCGAGCGCGAGTCGTACGTCCAGCTCTACAGCGAGGACCTCGCCAAATACCATGCCGCCGAGCACAATCTCTGCTTCGGCCGCCTCGATATGGCCGACGGCGAGCGCCGCTACGTCGGCAGGCTCGGGATGTTCGAGGACGACAGCGACGAGATCCTGCTGCTGGACTGGCGGGCCCCGCTCTCCAGGCCTTTCTACCTCGCCACTCCCGCCGCGCCGGAAGACGTGCTGCGCCGCAGGCACATCCGCACCCGCAGCCGCAAAGTGCTCGAGGTCAACGACGAGACGCTGGACATGTCCTCGGCGGCGGACGACCAGCAGGACAGCGCCCTAGACGGCGGGGTCGTGAACGAGACCGCGCTCGTCTCGGCCCTCGGCGCGGCCCGGACCGGGCATATGAACGACATCGTCGACACCATTCAGCGCGAGCAGGACCTCATCATCCGCAACGAGCACCGGGGCGTGCTCGTCGTGCAGGGCGGCCCCGGCACCGGCAAGACCGCCGTCGCGCTGCACCGCGCGGCCTACCTCCTCTACACCCACCGCGCGAAGCTCGCCCGCAGCGGCGTGCTCATCATCGGCCCGAACGACACCTTCCTCAAATACATCGGCCAGGTCCTCCCCTCCCTCGGCGAGACCGGGGTTCTGCTCGCCACCGTCGGCACCCTCTTCCCAGGGGTGAAGCCCATCGAGGAGGACTCGCTCGAAGCCCTCGCGGTGAAGGGCTCGATCGCCATGGCAGACGTGCTCAAATCGGCCGTGCGCGCCCGGCAGCGGCTGCCAAGGGGGAATGTCCGCCTGCCGTTCGGCCGCCACGAGCTGGTCGTGGACCGCGAGCTCGTGGCCAAAGCGCAAGGACGGGCGCGCAACTCCCGCAGGCCGCACAACCCCGCCCGCCATGTCTTCCTGCGCGCCGCCCTCGACGCATTGGCCGACCGGCTGTGGCGGGAGACGGAGCCCGAGGGCAGCAACGACCTGGAGAGCTACCAAGAGATCCGGGACGAGCTGCGCGCGGACCCCGACGTGATCGAGGCGCTCGACGAGTTCTGGCCGGAGCTCAACCCCCAAGAGCTGCTGCGAGAGCTGTACGCGGAGCCGGAGGCGCTCACCGGCCTCGCCGCCCAGCAGCGCGCCGCGCTGGCCAGGCCGCAGGGCTCCGGGTTCTCCCCCGCCGACGCGCCGCTCTTGGACGAGCTGGCCGAGCTGATCGGCACCGACGACGAGTCGGCCGCCGAGGACGCGAGGGCCCGGCGCTCGCAGGCGATCGCCGAGGCGCAGGCGGCGCTCGACCTGATCCGGGACTCGGGCAACGAGGACCCCGAGGACGGTTTCGACTCGGAAGTGCTCATGGCGCACGACCTCCTCGACGCCGAAGCGCTGGCCGACCGCCACACCCGCTCCTCCCAGGCAAGCGCGGCGGAACGGGCCGAGGCGGACCGCACGTGGACGTTCGGCCATGTCATCGTGGACGAGGCGCAGGAGCTCTCGCCGATGGACTGGCGCATGGTGTTCCGCCGCTCGCCCAACCGGTGGATGACCCTGGTCGGCGATGTCGCGCAGACCGGCGGCCCTGCGGGCGCGTCCTCGTGGGCGGGCGTCCTCGCCCCGTACGTGGCGAACAGGTGGCGGCTCGCCGAGCTCACCGTGAACTACCGGACGCCGAGCGAGATCATGGGCTTGGCCACAGCCGTGCTGGGCGAGATCAACCCCGAGCAAACGCCGCCGCGCTCGATCCGCGCGTCCGGCCATGTGCCGTTCGCCACCCGCGTGCCTGCCGACGAGGTCGCTTCGGCCGTCGCGGATCTCGCGGCGGGCGCGGGCGACTTCACCGGCCTGACCGCGATCCTCGCCCCGGCGAACACGGTGCCGTCGCTGCGCCGGCTCGCGTCGGAGTCCGTCCGGGTCCACACCGTCCACGAGGTGAAGGGGCTGGAGTTCGACAACGTCGTCCTAGTCGAGCCCGCCGAACTCGTCGCCGAGTCCCCACGGGGCCAAAACGACCTCTACGTGGCGCTCACCCGAGCGACGCAGCGTCTCGTCGTGGTGCACAGCAAACCGCTTCCCGAGTCGCTCGCCTCCCTCGAGGACCGCACCGCCCTCGCGGGGTAAGCCTCACGGTATGCCTGGGGTCACCAGGCGCGAGCGGTGCTGGGCGGGCGATCTCCGTCGTTCGCCGGGGCCCCACATAACCCACTATGCTCAGACCCCCGCTGCCTAGGATCTCATCCCGCCCAGCCAGCCTTTCGCTCTTGTCAGCGCGGTTGGCCTGGCCGCTTCGCGGGATCGCCTCCGGCGAGGGGACGCTTCGCAAACACAACTTCAACAGAAGACTGCGGCGAGTCGTCTAGCCGGGCGGTCTGCGGCGTTGCTCCTTCGTCGCGGCCTTGCATCCCATCCCGGCTAGACGGTGTGGACGATCAAAACATCAATATCCGCTTTACGCGCGACATCGGAAGGCACGGAGCCGAGGAGGCGCCCGGTGAGGGACGAAAGGCCCCGGTTGCCGACCACGAGCAGGTCCGCTTTCACGCCGATGACGAGGTCGATCAGCGCGTCCACGGGATTCTTGTCCGCGATCGCCCGCTCTTCGACCTTCTGCGCGCCTGCTTTTTTCGCCCGGTCGGCCGCGCTGTGCAGGATCTCGTACGCGGGAGCGTTGCCGGTGATCTGGAACGCCTCGCTCTTGAGCGCGTCGGCAGCCGTGCCGCTGGAGCCGCCGCCCTGCTGGAACGCTGTCGCGATATACAAGGTCGCGCCGGCGGCGCCTGCGACCTCGGCCGCTCGCTCCACCGCCCGGAACGACGATTCCGAGCCGTCGGTGCCAACCACCACGCTGCGGTATAACGCCACCTCTTACCTCCTTCGTCCACGCCGCTCTTCGCGCCGTGGGAACCGCTTGATCAATATGTGCGCTGTCTCACGTTAAAGCTTGTTCTCGCCTGAAGCAAGGATAGCCCCGAAATACGCCACGGCGGGGTCCGGCCGCCCGGCCCGGACCCCGCCGTGCGAGCAATTCTCTACTTGTCCGCCGGGAAGATGGCCCAGTTCGCGTTCTTCGCGCCGAGTTTGAGGAACGGCTTCACGAATGGGGCGGCCAGCCAGAGCGGCAGGAAGCCGACGAGCTTCGGAGTCAGGGCGAGCTTCCAGGTCAGCTGCGTGCCGCCCCGCTTCGTCGGCTCGAACGTGTACTGCGAAGCCATGTGCTTGAGCACCGGCAGCGAAGCGCCCGTGCCGGTGTAGCCGAAGAGCTTGCCCTCGTCGAACTGGACGACTTTCTCGCCGACCGCGAGCGGCAGGGTCTTCAGGTAGCGGATCGCGCCCTCGCCGGGAACTCCGACGTAGTGGACGCCTTTGACGCCAGGAATCCAGTTGAACGCCCGCTCGCCGGTGAACGCCTGCCACACCTTCTCGACCGGGTGGCGGAACTTGACCTTCGCGGTGGTGCGGAAAGAGCCCTTCTCGAAGAACTCTTCGAAGTCGGCGCCTTCGAGCGCCTTCGCGGCGAAACGGAACGGAGCCTTGGGGCCCTTCGCGGTGAAGACCAGGAATCCGAGGACCAGCAGCGGCACCGCCACGACGGCGGTCGCGATGGCGTACAGCAGCTTGTCGTCCGCCGCGGGGTCGTACGCGGGGTAGGCGCTCGGAGCGGGGCTCGGAGCAGCAGGCTTCGTCGGAGTGTTCTGAGGCTCTGTCATGTCTTCGCTGTCCTTTGCGGTGTCGCCCAGATGGCATGGGCTTTGACGATGGTCTGGCAGCCCGCACACATATGTGGGCTGCCAGACAATTTAGTCCTCGCGCAGAGAGCTACGACATAGGCCCCCGTCACTTCCGGCAGGAGCCTGCTTCCGCCGGAAGTGACGG
>NZ_JBOFQF010000011.1:0-30430 GCF_051660745.1 Segniliparus sp.
GTCTGCACCGCCACCATCGCAGGCGAAACAATCGCATACTGATCCCGCACCGACAACGTCACCGCCGTCCCATCCGGCAACGTCTGCGTCAACGAATCATCCGGCAGATCCACCGTCGTATCCGCAAACGCAACACCCGGCTCCGTCAGCCCCAACGCCAGACCGAAAACCAACGCCCACCCGCGCCGGGACGTCCAACTCTGCCCGCCCATCCACAAACCCTTCCGGTCAGCCTGCACTCCCCGGGCCATCCGGGCCGAGACTCGCGCCACATGCGCGCGGGCAGGAAGCTACCACCGGAAGAGAACGAGAACCATGCCGAAAGCCGACAAGACAAAGACGGGAAGGTGACCGACAGAAGTTCGAGGCGGCATGCCCGCCATCTGCAGCTGGCCCCGTTGACGCGAATGGTCCCACAGGGTGGCGCGAGTTTCAGCCTTGCCCCGGCATTTCTCCGCATGAGCCCGTCGCAGCGGATCGAGCGAGCTCCGCCCGACGGAGCGGCGAGCGCTTCCGTCCGCAATTTCCCGCGAGCGCCGCTCCATGGAACCTCTCACTTGACAAATGGACCACTTTTGTCAAAAATCATCGCATGAGATGTGACTCTCACCGCCGTGCAGCGGTCGGCGAATGATCGCAGAGGGCCGATGACACTCCCCCAGGAATACAGTCCACACACCACGGCGCCGACGCTGGCGGTCGACATCGCGGCGTTGTACGAGCGCACACGCGCCCGTATGGGAGCAGAAGACCTCGCCCATATCCGCAATGTCGCCGCCTACTCGCAGGCGATCAAGCAACGCAGCCGAGCGTTGCTGCAAGAGGGCGGGGCGCCTCGCGCGTTCCGGCACGGCGTGGTGCTCTACGCGCTGCACACGCTCCTGGAGTTCTCCGAGTTGGGGCACAACATCCTGCACGGCAGCTACGACCACCTGCCGGATTGCGGGGAGTTCCATTCGGACCGGTGGCAGTGGGACATGAATGTCGACCCGCGCGAGTGGAAGGTGATGCACCATCAAAACCATCACCCGCACACCAACATCATCGACAAAGACCACGACCTCGGGTATTCCATCCTGCGGCTGCAGCCTGGCCAGGACTGGTTTGGCCATCACGCCGCGCAGCTCGCCCTCGTCGCGCCCGCGCTCTTCGCGACGATACCCTTCTTCTTCGGCGCTTACACCGCTTCCTCCGCCGCGCGAACAGAAGGCCGCAGCGTGTTGCGGCCCTCGACGTTCCGCGCCGTGACAAGACTCGTCGCCCGCCAGGCGCTCCGCGACTACGTGCGCGAGCCGATCGCGGCCGGCAGGCGGGCGCTGCACACCTTGGCAGGCAATGCGCTGGGGGTCGCGGCGGGCCATTTGGCCGTCGCGCTGCTCGTCGCGCTCGAGCACCACACCCCCAACGTCGAGGTCTTCCACGACCCGGGGCCGGAGGAGACTCCCGACCAATACTTCGAGCGCCAGATACGCTCCACCACGAACTTCGAGCCGTCCGAGCGGCTCGACCGCTGGCTGCAGAACATCCTGGCCGAGGTCGACTACCCGAACCCCCCTGACTTCCGGATCTTCTACGGCGGCTTGGACACGCACCTCGAACACCACCTGTTCCCCGATCTGCCGCCGAACCGGCAGCGCGAGATCGCCGAGGAGACCCGGGGACTGTGCGAGCGCCACGGACTGCTCTACAACATGTTCGCCATCGACCGCTACGTGCCCATGGCCGCGCAGAAACTGTCCTCGCTCGCCCTGCCCGTGGGCGAGCGAGAGGGCCCCAACCCCCTGAAGCTGCTGCGCAAGCCCATCGACACCGCGCGCCGCCTCGCGTTCGGCTCCCGCTTCCGCCGCCATCCCGACGAGCCTTACCTGCGGGCCACAAAATTCTTCAACGCGCAGGCGAAGGTCGTCTCCGCACGGGAGGAGGCTGACGGGCAAGCGCGCTGCTTCCGGATCGCCAAACCGCGCGGCTGGGACCACGTCGCGTGGCGGCCGGGGGCATTCGTCTCGGTGCGGGTGCCCGTCGGCGGCGAGGCCCTCGTGCGCCAGTACAGCCTTGTGCATGACAGCGACAGCAGCGACCATTTCGAGATCTGCGTCAAACGCGTCGCAGGCGGCCGCGCTTCCAACTACCTCAACGACGCGCTGCGCGAAGGCAAGCGGATCACGTTGGTGGGGCCGCCGACCAGTGGCGGCCCGTTCGTCATGGACAGCATCCCCCAGCAGCTGGCGTTCATCGCAGGCGGCGTCGGGATCACCCCGATCATCTCGATGCTCCGCGCTGTCGTCCGCGAAGCGCCCGACGCCGACGCGGTGCTGCTCTACTTCAACCACGACGAGCGCGCCGTCATCTTCGACCGCGAGATCCGCGAGCTCGCCAAAAGCGCCCGGATCCGGGTCGAGCGTTTCACCACCGGCCCCTCCGCCCGAGGCGGCAGCACGACCCAGGGACGGCTCTGCGCCGAGCTGCTCGCCCGCGAGATCGACGACCTCGCCCGACGAGACGTCTATGTCTGCGCGCCGCCGGGCATGGTCGACCTCGCCCGCAAGCTCTGCGCCGACTCCGGAGTGCCCGAGCACCGTTTCCACACCGAGTCGTTCGCCCCGCCCGTCCTGCAGCGCCCCGCCGGACGCGCCGATCAGCGACACACCGTGCGCTTCCAGCGCAGCGGCTCCGAAATCGAAGTCGACGGCCAGACCACGCTGCTCGAAGCCGCCCGCGCCGCGGGCGTCGACGTGCCCACCGGCTGCGAGCAAGGCCTGTGCCGCGCCTGCGTCACCGGCAAGCTGCGCGGTTTCGTCCAAGACGAGGACAAGGACAACCCGCAGACCCGCATCACCGTCTGCAACAGCTTGCCCGTCAGCGACATCGCCCTCGACCTCTGACAGGGAGCGCGCTGCCGCGCCGAACCTGAGCCGCAAGCGTGGACAAATCCGGGCCACCGCCTCGCCATCCGCCGCAGGGACGGCGGCCTCCCCCGCCGCACGGCCCGTTCGGGGCGCGTACACCTGGGCGTGCCGGGGATGAATTGTCCATGACAAGCCCGAAAAGCCCGCGCACTGCGCCTTCCAGCGAGCAGGGCCAGACCGGCAATATGACCGTATGATCACAAAAATTCGCGCCTCCGTCTCCGTCGCCGCCCTGCTCGCAGCAGCCCTCGTCGCCCCCGCCCCCGCCGCGTTCGCCTGGGGGAAGCAGGGCCACGACGTCGTCGGCGGCTATGCCGACAACCACCTGGGCCCCGAGGCCAAGGGCGTGGTCGCCCGCCTGCTCGCGGGCGAGGCGAACCCGACGCTCGCGGGCGTGGCGACGTGGGCGGACGACATCCGCTCGAACGGCTCGGAGCTCGGCAAGACCTCCGCGCCGTGGCACTTCGCCGACATCGCCGACAACAACTGCGCCTACACCTCGGCGGCGGGCGGCGGGCAGAACGTCGTCGAGGCGCTGCGCACGCAGACCGCCATCCTCGCCGACACGACGAAACCGGACTCCGACCGCGCCCAGGCGCTCAAATTCGTCGTGCACTTCGTCGGCGACGCGCACCAGCCGTTCCACGCCGGGTACGAGAGCGACCGGGGCGGGAACGACCACCCCGTCACCTACAACGGCACGCACACCAACATGCACTCCGTGTGGGACACCCGCCTGCTCGCAACGCTCAAGCTCTCGGACGTCGCCCTCGTCGGGCGCCTCGAAGCGATGCCCGACGACCAGCTCCCCGCCCCCGACGTGCAGAACGACCCCGCGACGTGGGTCGAGGAGTCCTGCAACATCGCCATCCACGCCTACCCGGACTCCGCCACCATCGGGGCCGAGTACACCGACAAGTACCTCCCCGTCGCGGAGCAGCGGCTGCACCTGGGGGGCGAGCGCCTGGCGCAGCTCCTCAACGCCATCCTCGTCGGATAGCGCAGGAGTTCCGGCTCGGCGAGGGCGGCCTCAGCCGCCCTTGCCGAGCTGCACTGCCTTGACCACCAAGAGCACCGCGCCGACGACGAGGTACGTGCGCAGCGCGAGCATCGAGAATTTCGTCCCTGCCGACCATTGGACGGGTTTGAGCAACGCCAGCGGCGGCATGCGCCAGGACATCTTCGCGCTGTGCGACAGCACCGGCGACTCTGCCTTCGCCGCTGCCGGGGCTCGGCGCTCCAACCGCCGGAGCACCGCCCATGCGGCGGCGACGACCACAACGATCCCCACCGCCAGCCAGATCGCGAGCTGCACCACGTCAAGCCCTGGGAAGAGCGTTGTCGCCATGAGGATCCCGGACAGCATCAGCAGCACGCCGACGATAACGGCCGCGACCGCGTTGAGCCAGCGGGGATTCACCCATGGGCCGAGCACCTCGCGGTCGTTGCAGAGCAGCAGGAGGAAGACGCTCGCCGAAGGGAGCAGCAAGCCCGCCAACGCCTGCACCGCCGTGGTGATCAGTCCGAGCGGCGCGCCGGGGATCAGCGTGATCCCGGCGGCGAGCGCGATCATCGCCGTGTAGGAGAAGTAGAACTGCTTGGCGTCCTTGAACCCCCGGTGCAGCGAGTGCCGGATACCGAAGACGTCGCCGAAGGCGTAGCTCGTGGAGAGCGTCACCGCCGCCGCGCCGATGATGCTCGCGTCGAGGAGGACGATGGCGAAGGCCTTGCCGAGCCAGTCCGTGTGCTGTGAGAGCATGCCCGCGATCTCCGCGACCCCGGTCGTCGCGTCGAACTCTTTGCCCGAGTTGCCGGTGGTCCGGGCCGCGAAGTCCGCGATCATGACGAGGGCCGCCGCGCCGAGCACCACGACGAACGAGCCGATCACCGTGTCGACCCGCTCGTAGCCGATGAACCGGGGGGTGATGCGCTTGTCGATGATGTTGGACTGCTGGAAGAAGAGCTGCCACGGCGCGACCGTCGTCCCGACCATGGCGATGATGAGGAGCACCGCGTCCGAGCTGATCCCGCCCCGGATGCTCGGGGTCACGAAATGCGCGGCCGCCTCGCCCCAATGCGGGTCGCAGAGGAACAAGAGCGGGATCTGGACCAGCGTGATGGCGATGAAGACGAACATCGCCTGTTCCCAGCGTTTGAAGCTGCCGGAGGCGATGATCGCCACGAGCGCCACCGCCGCTGTCGGCACCACCACGAGTTTTGGGATTCCGAAGACTTCCGAGGCCAAGGCGACGCCGATGAACTCGGTGATGATGGTGAGGAAGTTCAGGAGGAAGAGGTCGCCGACCGAGAACCAGCCCCAGCCTCTGCCGAAGCGCTCGTTGATGAGCCGGGCGTGCCCCACGCCGGTCACCGCGCCGAGGCGCACCACCATCTCTTGGTTGATGACGAGCACGGGTATCAGCAGCAGCAGCACCCAGAGGAGCGAGTAGCCGTAGCCCTGCCCGGCCTGGGCGTAGGTCGCCACCCCGCCCGCGTCGTTGTCGCCGACCATGACGATGATGCCCGGCCCCATGATCGCCAAAAGCGTGAGCGCCCGTTGCTTGAAGCTGGTGTGCTCGCCCGCCTCGCCGACCTTGATCTTCCCGAAAGCGCCCTCGATGTCGCCGAGGTGCGCCGAGTCGAGGACCGCCGACCGCTCGTGCTCCGCCTTCTGCTGCTCGACCAGCCGCCGCTCAGTCACGGGAGCCTCCTGGCGGGGTGTCGGACTCGACGGTCTCCGAGGCGGCCGACTCGGCGCGCGGATCAGGGGTCCGTCTTCGCCAGTCGTCCGGGATGATCTCTTCGAGGACGTCGTCCACGGTCACCACGCCGAGGATCTTCCCGTCCTGGTCCACCACCGGGATGGTCGGCAGGTTGTAGTCGTCCATGAGCAGGGCGACGTCCTCCAGGTCGGCCTCCGGGCCGACCCGCACCGGGTCGTCGTCCATCACCGAGACGAGCTGGGCTTCCGGCTCGGACTGCAGCAGGGTGATCACCTCGACCACGCCGACCAGCTGGCCGGACTCGCCCACGACGTGCGCGGTGACGAGGGACTCCGGCTCGAAGTCCTTCGCGGCGGAGATGGCCGCGATGGCCGTGCGCACTGTGGCCGTGGTCGGGAGGGAGATCACGTCCGTGTTCATCCGCCCGCCCGCGCTGCCTGGGTTGAACCCCATGAGCGTGAGCACCTTCGTGCGCTGCCCCGCAGGCAGCAAGTCGAGCACCTTGAGCCTCCGGGACTGGCGCAGCTCGCTGATCGCGTCCGCCGCGTCGTCGGCCTCCATATGCGTGAGCACCCCGGCGACTTCCTCGTCGCTCATCGTGCCGAGCAGCTTGTTCGCGTGGTCGGGGTCCATCTCCTCGAAGACGTCGGCCTCCAGCTCGGGATCGGCGCTCACCTGCTCCAAGATCTCCTCCCCCTCGGCCTTGTCCGCCTCCTCCAGGAGGTCGGCGAGGTCGGCGGGGTGCAGTTTCGCCAAAAGGCCCTGCTTCCCGCGCAGGAGCGCGCTCGGGTTGTGCCCGATGAGCGGGGCGAACGCCTTCCAGTCCCGGCCAGAGTGCCCGTCGCCTTGCCGGATGAGGCCGAAGAAGCGGGCCGGGCGGCGTGTGTCGAGCCGGGCGAGGACCCATCCTTCCGGGGTCTCTTCGAGCTCCACGTCCCACGCGCGGACCAGCTCGACCTCGGCCACGTCGATCAGCCGGTGGTCGAGGATGTCCGCAGACAGCAGCACCTCGCCCTCCCGCCGCTCGAAACTGCGCAAGTCGACCCGTTCGGAGCCGAGCTGGGCGCCGGTCGACGAGAGGGAGGCCACTTGGTCGGTAGAGATGTACACGCGCCTGCCGCCGACTTGCGCGACGAGCCCGGTGACGAGCGGGTACTCCGCGCCGCGCAGACGGACGATCACATCGTCCACCCTGCCGACTGTCTCGCCGGACCGGGCAGTCAGCGGACTTCGTAACAGTCCGGAAAGATGGAGGACGGCTGCGGTGGCCTGCTCGCTCATGGTCGACGCCTTCCTGAAGGTCCCCGCGCGCGGGGATTGGGGTGGGACTTCAGATCGAGACTCCAGGATGCCTTGCTGCGGCCCAGCGCTCGACACCGGGGTTCGGTTGGGCGAAACCCAAGTTTCGCCCAACCGCTTCGCCCGGAGACCCACGTCACTGGCCGGGGCCGCGACATCCGTCGGCCCGCCTCGGCCCCGGCGGGAGTAACCTCCTCGCAGCGGCGTGCTCGCGCCGTCCGATCGAACCGAGGAGCGCCGTGGCCGCCGACGAGAAAGTCCAGATCGACTTCAGCGGGCCGATGCAGACCTGCCTGCTCACGCTGTACGGCAAGGCGCTGGACGCGCGCTCGCCGAGGCCGCTTCTGGGCGACCGGTTCGCCTCGGCTGCCGTCGACCGCCTCGACTACGACTTCGGGCGGCTCAAGAGCCCGAAACGGCTGCAAAACGCCGCGTCCTCGCGGAGCAAGCACTTCGACGACCACGTCCGGCGCTTCCTGGCCGAATATCCCCGCTCGACCGTCCTGCACCTCGGGGCGGGCCTGGACACACGGGTCTGGCGCGTCGACCCTGGGCCCGAGACCATGTGGATCGACGTCGACCTGCCCGAGGTCGTCGCCGCGCGGGAGAAGCTCTTCCCCGCCCGCGAGCACTACCGCGCGTTCGCGGCCTCGGCCACCGACCCCGCCGTGCTGGAGCAAGCCCCTGCCGATCTGCCCGCGCTCCTGGTCGCCGAGGGCCTGACGATGTACCTCGACCCCGCCGAGGGCCGAGGCCTCTTCCGAGGGGCCGCCGAGCGCTTCCCCTCTGGGAGCATCGTGTTCGACGCGCAGAGCAAGCTCGCCAACCGCATGGTGGACCGGCTCCTGCGCCGCACCTTCGGACAGTCGATGATGCGCTGGCCCATCGACGATCCGGCGGCGCTGGCCGCGAGCCTGCCCCGCACGCGCTGCGTCGAGGCTCCCAGCGCGCTCGAAGTCTCTGCCCGGATCGCCCCGATGACCCGGTCCCAGCGGATCGGCGCGGCGATCATGCTGGCGATCCCGCCGTTGAAAAGCATCGGCCACTATGTGCAGTTCGATTTCGGCTAAACGTCAGCCTCTCCAGAGGCCCGCGTTCTGCAGCATCCTTCTTCTCGCTCGAAGATGACTCAGATGCTCTTTCCCCTCTGGAACTTCTCTTTTATACCGTTCGATCCACCCTTGGCCTAGGGACTGTAACAAATCATCGTCCAGACGACGCACATGCATCGCCGGATATGAATACCCCATTGCCTGTGCGACTAACTCATGGTTAACATCCTGTAGCGTCGCACTAAGTTCTTCAATCGAATCGATTCCATGAAGGACCAACAACCCTGAAATCCAATCGTATGACATGCGCTTCGAAGGGCCAACTCCAGAATATCGCTGCTCCAGGAAGGACCGGAGCGAAGCTCCGGTCAA
Source organism: Segniliparus sp. (assembly GCF_051660745.1). Lineage (NCBI taxonomy): Bacteria > Bacillati > Actinomycetota > Actinomycetes > Mycobacteriales > Segniliparaceae > Segniliparus > Segniliparus sp. The sequence goes on from NZ_JBOFQF010000011.1 coordinate 8,353, forward strand.
CCATGTTCTGGCAAACGAATTCCCCTTAGATGAGGACGTAGGTATCTTCTCGCCTTGCGAAACTCCGCTAGAAGCCTCCCGGACTACGCGTCCAATCTCGGCAAACTCTCGATCCAGCCTCTCAGCGTCCACGGCAGCGGCCTCGAAGCCACGGTCTATCTCAGGGTTCGCCCCCTTAGGGAAGCCGCCCTTGTAGCGCACCGAGTGCTCGTACTCCGCCCAAGCATGTTGGACAGCAGTGCGAACTTGGATCTCAAACCTCATATCCTCGAGGATTTTATATCCAGGTATACCAAAATAAGTAGGAAGAAGTTTCGCCACAAAATGCTTGCTGGCATAGCCAAACTCTCCTTTATCTCGCGTTTCCTTCCCTTTGTCCGCAGATTCGTCTAAAAAGAATTTTTGCCCTATGATCGCACACACATCTTCGACCGATGCTTCTGAATACGTAACTATTCTCGCGGCCACCAAATCCGTGATCTCTGTTAGTGGGTCTGAATATTTCAGAGATCCGTCAGCCGACTCTTTAGTGCTTTTTTTCTCAAAAGATGCGACCTCTTTCGCGCGGGACTTCACCACAAGGTAAGTGATACTCGCTTCTTCCATGCATTCAGTAAGCACCTGGCGCAGTTTCTTCGCAGCCTTGACGTAAAGATCGCGACGCTGGCTATACAACTCCACATGATTCGCAAATATCTCCATCTTGCGAGACTCCAATCACTCCAGAACGAGCAGCAGATCGCCGCCTTCGACCCGCGCGATCTGGCTGACCGCGACCCGAGCGACCTTCCCCGCCTTCGGCGCGGTGATCGCCGCCTCCATCTTCATCGCCTCGATGGTCGCGATGGTGTCGCCCGCGCCGACCTCCTGCCCCAGTTCCACGCCGACCGTGACCGTGCCCGCGAACGGCGCGGGCACGTGCCCTGGATTGCCCCGGTCCGCCTTCTCCGCGACCGCGACGACGCTCGCCACAGAGCGGTCCCGCACCTGCACCGGGCGCAGCTGCCCGTTGAGGATGAACATCACCGTCCGCATGCCGCGCTCGTCCGCGTCGGAGATCGCCTCAAGGCCGATGAGCAGCTGCACGCCGGGCTCCAGCTCCACCCGGTGCTCGTCGCCTCGGCGCAGGCCGTAGAAGAACTGGTTCGCAGACAGGCGCGACGTGTCGCCGTACTGCTCGCGATGCGTGAGGAACTCGCGGGCCGGGCCGGGGAACAGGAGCCGGTTGAGAGTCGCGCGGCGTTCCACGCCGGAGCCGTCGAGCCCGGCCTCGTCCGCCTCGCCGAGCTCCGCGACGGGCTTCTCCGGAGCCCGGCCTGCCAGCGCCTTGGTGCGGAAGGGCTCGGGCCAGCCGCCCGGCGGGTCGCCCAGCTCCCCGCGCAGGAATCCGATGACCGAGTCCGGGATGTCGAACCGCGCCGGGTCCTCGGCGAACTCCTCGGCGCTCACCCCGGCGCCCACCAGCGCGAGCGCGAGGTCGCCGACCACCTTGGAGGACGGGGTCACTTTCACCAGGCGCCCGAGCATCCGGTCGGCGGCCGCGTAGCGCTCCTCCACCGCCTCGAACTTGTCGCCGAGGCCCAGCGCGATGGCCTGCTGGCGCAGGTTGGAGAGCTGCCCGCCGGGGATCTCGTGCGCGTAGACCCGCCCGGTCGGCGCGGGCAGGCCCGACTCGAAGGGCGAGTACACCTTGCGGATCGCCTCCCAGTAAGGCTCCAGCGCGCAGACTGCGGCGAGGCTCACCCCAGTGTCCTGCGGGGTGTTCGCGGCGGCCGCCACGATCGAGGACAGCGCGGGCTGGCTGGTCGTCCCGGAGAGCGGCGCGGCGGCGCCGTCCACCGCGTCCGCGCCCGCCTGCCAGGCCGCGTAGTACGTCGCGAGCTGCCCGCCCGGGGTGTCGTGGGTGTGCACGTGCACCGGGAGGTCGAACCGCGAGCGCAGGGCCGAGACCAGCGTCGCGGCCGCCGGGGGCCGCAAAAGGCCCGCCATGTCTTTGATCGCGAGGACGTGCGCCCCTGCCTCGACGATCTGCTCGGCGAGCTTGAGGTAGTAGTCCAGGGTGTACAGGCGCTCGCCCGGGTCGGAGAGGTCCCCGGTGTAGCAGAGGGCGACTTCGGCGACCGAGGAGCCGGTCTCGCGCACGGCGTCGATGGCCGGGCGCATCGAGTCGACGTTGTTGAGCGCGTCGAAGATCCGGTAGATGTCGATGCCCGTCGCGGTTGCCTCGCGCACGAACGCGTCGGTGACCTTCGTCGGGTACGGGGTGTAGCCGACGGTGTTGCGCCCGCGCAGCAGCATCTGCAGGCAGATGTTGGGGACCGCCTCGCGCAGGGCGGCGAGCCGCTCCCACGGGTCCTCCTTGAGGAACCGCAGCGCCACGTCGTAGGTCGCGCCGCCCCAGCACTCGATGGAGAGGAGCTGCGGCGTCATCCGCGCGATGTACGGCGCGACGGCGAGCAGGCCGGTGCTGCGCAGCCGGGTCGCGAGCAGCGACTGGTGCGCGTCGCGGAAGGTGGTGTCGGTCAGGCCCACCCCTGGGCTCTCGCGCAGGCGCCGGGCGAACCCCTCCGGGCCGAGCGCCAGCAGGCGCTGGCGCGAGCCCGCCTGCGGCTCGGCTTTCAGATCGATCTTCGGGAGCTTGTCGTGCGGGTACACCGTCGAGGGGCGCTCGCCATGCGGGCGGTTGACCGTGATGTCCGCCAGATAGTCGAGGATCTTCGAGGCCCGGTCCCCCGACTGCCGCGCGGTGAGCAGGCCGGGGCGCTCCTCGATGAACGACGTGGTGACCCGTCCCGCCTGGAAGTCCGGGTCGTCCAGCACCGCCTGCAGGAACGGGATGTTCGTGGCCACGCCCCGGATCCGGAACTCCGCGACCGCGCGACGGGCGCGCGAGACCGCTGTCTCGAAATCCTTCCCCCGGCAGGTGAGCTTGACGAGCATGGAGTCGAAGTGCGCGCTGACCTCGGCCCGCAGGCTCGTGCCGCCGTCGAGCCGCACGCCCGCGCCGCCGGGGCTGCGGTAGGCGGTGATCCGCCCGGTGTCCGGGCGGAAGCCGTTCGTCGGGTCCTCGGTGGTGATCCGGCACTGCAGCGCCGCGCCGTGCGGGCGGATCGAGTCCTGGGTCAGGCCCAGCTGCGCGAGCGTCTCTCCCGCCGCCACCCGCAGCTGGCTCTGCACCAGGTCCACGTCGGTGATCTCCTCGGTGACCGTGTGCTCGACCTGGATGCGCGGGTTCATCTCGATGAACACGTGCCTGCCCTGCTCGTCCACCAGGAACTCGACCGTGCCCGCGCAGCGGTAGCCGATGTGCCGGGCGAAGGCGACCGCGTCCGCGCAGATCCGCTCCCGCAGCTGTGGGTCGAGGTTCGGGGCCGGGGCCAGCTCGATCACCTTCTGGTGGCGGCGCTGCAGGCTGCAGTCCCGCTCGTAGAGGTGGATCACCGAGCCGGAGAAGTCCGCGAGGATCTGCACCTCGATATGCCTCGGGTTGATCACCGCCTGCTCGAGGAAGACGGTGCCGTCGCCGAACGCGGCCTCGGCCTCGCGGGAGGCCGCGAGGATCGCCTCGCGCAGCTCGGAGCGCTCGCCGACGCGGCGCATCCCGCGCCCGCCGCCGCCCGCCACAGCCTTCACGAAGACCGGGAACGACATCTCTTCGGCCGCTGCGAGCAGCTCCTCGACGTCCGAGGAGGGCGGGACCGAGGCGAGGACAGGCAGGCCCGCCTCGCGCGCGGCCGCGATCGCGCGGGACTTGTCGCCGGTGAGCTCGAGGATCTCGGCGGACGGCCCGATGAACGCGATCCCAGCCTCCGCGCAGGCGGCCGCGAGGGTCGGGTTCTCCGAGAGGAAGCCGTAGCCGGGGTAGATCGCGTCGGCCCCGCACCGCTTCGCGACCTCCACGACCGCGTCGACGTCGAGATACGCCCGCACCGGGTGTCCGATCTCGCCGATCTGGTAGGCCTCGTCGGCCTTGAGGCGGTGCAGCGAATACCGGTCCTCGTAGGGGTAGACCGCGACGGTGCTCGCGCCGAGCTCGAAGGAAGCGCGGAAAGCTCGGACGGCGATCTCGCCACGGTTTGCGACCAAAATCTTCGAGAACATGCGCAGTACGCTACAACATTCGCTCCATGGTCGTGCAGGTCATACGGCCTGGTCCGACGATCCGCCATATAGCTTCAGGGTCATATCTGCGCGCGCTCGCGGCGCTGCCGGGAGTTTCGCCAGGACGACCTGACAGACTCTGCGGCAAAACCGGGCAGGCGGAACACGGCGAGTGATACATATCTCTCGACCACTGCTTGTGGGACAACTGCCTATCTCAGGAATCGCCATGCGGAAACTCGCGCTCGCCGCGCTCGTCCTCGGGCCAGTCGCGCCGTTCCTCCTCTCGCCCGAGGCTTGGGCGGGCCCGCCCTACCGGAGCTGCGCCGAGGCCCGCGCGGACGGCGCGGCGCCCTTGTACAGAGGCGATCCGGGGTACAGCTCGAAGCTGGACCGCGACGGAGACGGCGTCGCCTGCGAGACGGGCGGCGGCTCGCGCTCTTCGTCCGGGGGACGCGGATCGGTCCCATCGGTTCCCACGCCTGCCCTCCCGACCAGCGCTCCCATGGCGCCCTTCGCGTCCACCTCTCCCCCGACGACGTCATCCTCGGCCTCGCCCGCCGGCTGCTCCGCGCCAGTCCTCGGCGCGCCATGCTGCAACGCCGAGCGTCATATCTTCGGCAAGGACGCGAGCGGCCAGGAATTTTTCTGCGTCTATCCAGAGAATCCCTCAGCCCCTCCGCAGTGGAACTTGATGAGCGCCACGTTCATCGGTGTGCAAGAACGGGGAGCGCCATGCTCTTCTCGGCAGAACTATGTGGCTGAGACTGCCATCGGGGTGCCGTTGTTCTGCACCGGCGCTGACAATATCTGGAAATCTGTGACCGAATAGCTCAGCTCCGCTTGGGCTTGGGGCCCCGCTTCTCGCGCTCGCGGACGTTGATCTGGATCGGGGTGCCCTCGAAGCCGAAGGTCTCGCGGAGCTTGCGCTCGAGGAAGCGCCGGTAGCCGGCCTCCAAGAACCCCGTGGTGAAGAGCACGAACGTCGGCGGCTGCGTGGTCGCCTGGGTGGCGTAGAGGATCCTCGGGATCCTCCCCCCTCGCGGCGGGGGCGGCGTGGCCGCGACGACCTCGGAGAGCCACTGGTTGAGCTCGCCGGTCGGAATGCGCTGCTCCCAGTTCGCGAGCGCGACGCGCAGCGCGGGGGCCAGCTTGTGCACCGCCCGGCCCGAGAGCGCCGAGATGTTCACCCTCGGAGCCCAGGTCACCCTGGTCAGGCCTCGGTCGAGCTCCTTCTCCAGCGTCAGCCTGCGGTCCTCGTCCACGAGATCCCATTTGTTGCAGGCGATGACCAAGGCCCGGCCCGATTCGCCGACCATCCCGAACACTCGCTGGTCCTGCTCGGTGAGCGGCACGGACGCGTCGATGAGGACGATCACGACCTCGGCGGCCTCGATCGCGCTCTTGGTCCGCACAGCGGCGTAGAACTCGTGCCCGGAGGCTTGGCCGACTTTGCGGCGCAGGCCTGCGGTGTCCACGAACTGCCACTCCTCGTCGTCGAGGGTGATGAGGGAGTCGACCGGGTCCACCGTGGTGCCCGCCATCTCGTTCACCACGGAGCGGTTCTCGCCTGCGAGCTTGTTGATGAGGGAGGACTTGCCCACGTTCGGCCTGCCGATGAGGGCGACTCGCCGAGGCCTCGGCCCGTCGTCCTCGGCGACCAGCACGGCGGGCACCGACTCGAGCGCGGCGTCCAAGAGGTCCCCGGCCCCCTTGCCGTGCAAGGCCGAGACCGGGTAGGGCCTGCCGAGCCCGAGCGACCACAGCCCCGAGGACTCGTCCTCGATCTGCGGGTTGTCCGACTTGTTCCCCACCAGGAAGACCGGCTTTTTCGAACGGCGCAGCGACTTCGCCAGCACTTCGTCCACCCCGGTCGCGCCTGCTTGCGCGTCCACGACGAGGAGGATCACGTCTGCGGTCGCCATGGCCAGTTCGGCCTGTTGCGCGATGGACAGCCCGATGCCAGTCGCGTCGGGCTCCCAGCCGCCGGTGTCCTGCACGAGGAAGCTCCGCCCGTTCCATTCGGCGTCGTACGAGACCCGGTCCCGCGTCACCCCGGGCACGTCCTCGACCACGGCAGCGCGCCTGCCGACGAACCGGTTCACCAATGTCGACTTGCCGACGTTGGGACGGCCCACAATGGCGATCACCGGCAAACGCTGCTCTGGATTTCGTCCCGTCATATCAATCTCCGCTCTTTCAGCACGCCCGCGAGCCGCTCGATGGCCTCCTGCGCCGACAGCTCCGAGGTGTCGAGCAGCAGCGCGCCCTCGACCTGGCGGAACGGCGAAGCCTCGCGGCTCGAGTCGTACGCGTCTCGGCGTTCGAGGTCTTCGAGCACCTGGGTCCGGTCCCCGCCGACGCGCAATTCTTGGTTCTGCGCGGCCCGCCGGTCGGCGCGCGCGGCGGGCGAGGCGGTCAAAAACACCTTCACGTCCGCGTCCGGGGCCACGACGGACCCGATGTCGCGGCCCTCCACCACGATCCGGTCGTGCGCGGCGATCAGCGACCGCTGGATCGCGACCAGCTGCTCGCGCAGCTTCGGGGAGGCCGCGACTGCGGAGACCACGGTGGTCACCGCGTCGCCGCGCAGCTCGGCAGAGACCTCTTCCCCGTCGAGCCAGACCCGGTCGTCGTCCGGCTCGGTGCCGAGCGCCACCCGGCCCGTCGCGGACAGCCTCGCGCTGACCTCTGCCGTCGCGTCGTGGTCCGCAGGGTCCACGCCTTCGCGCAGCACCTGCAACGCGGCCACCCGGTACATCGAGCCGGTGTTCAAGTACTTCGCCCCGCTCGCGACCGCGAGGCCCTTCGCGACCGTCGACTTCCCCACGCCGCTCGGCCCGTCGATCGCCACGACCAGACGACCCTCTCGTCCGTTCACTCGCGCACCGCCTTCTGATCCACGGCGGCCCACAACGCGCCGACCTCTGCTGGGCGGAGCGCCCGCAGCGCCCCTGTCTTCAAATCGCCGAGCCGGATCGGGCCGATCCGCAGTCGGGCGAGCTCGACCACCGGGTGCCCGACCTCCTCGAACATCCGGCGCACGATCCGGTTGCGGCCCTCGTGCAGCGTGATCTCCACGACGGTGCGGTCCCGCTGCGAGCCCCGCACGGCGACGTCGTCCGCCCGCGCGGGCCCGTCCTCCAGCGTCACGCCCGAACGCAGCCGCTCCACCGCGCGTCTCGCGACGGAGCCGCGCACGGTGGCGAGGTAGGTCTTGGGGATCTCGTACGAGGGGTGGATGAGCCGGTGCGCGAGCTCGCCGTCGTTGGTGACCAACAACAGCCCCGTGGTGTCGCCGTCGAGCCGCCCGACGTGGAAGAGCCCCGGCGGCAGGTCCGATTGTTCGCGCAGCAGATCGCCGACACACCACCCGTGGGCGTCAGACATGGCCGTGACCACGCCTTTTGGTTTGTTGAGCGCGTAGGTGGCGTGCCGGTCGTCCACCGCGATCCGCTTCCCGTCCACCTCCACGATGGCGACTTCGGGGTCCACGAGCACGCCCTGCTCGGTGACGAGCCGGCCGTCCACCGACACACGGCCCTCCGCGATCAGCTGCTCCGAGCCCCGGCGGGAGGCGACGCCTGCGCGCGCCAACACTTTGTGCAGGCGCTGAGCTTTCTCTCCGCAGCCGACGGGCTGGGGTCCGGGGGCGGGGTCATTCGACATCGACATTCCAGACTAGCGGAGCGGGCTCTATGCTCTGTGCCATTTCGAGCCTGGGATCGGTCAAAATCTCCTCGACGGACTCGGGGCCGGGCAACAGCGGCTCGATGTCGGGCAGCTCCGCGAGCGACGCAATCCCCAGCTGCTCCAGGAGTCCGTCGGTCGTCTCGTAGACGATCGCCCCGGTGCCCGGCTCCGTCCCGGTTGGGGCCAAGAGCTCGCGCGCGACCAGCGAGCGCAGCACGCCGTCGCTGTCCACTCCTCGGATCGCGTTGATCTGCGACCGGGTGACGGGCTGCCGGTACGCCGCGATGGCGAGCGTCTCCAACGCGGCCCCCGAGAGCTTCACCCGGCCCTGCTCGCGAAGGAACGCGCGCACCGCCCAGGACTGCGGCCCGCTGGTGTAGAACCGCCAGCCGTCCCCGACTTCGCGCAGTTCGATACCGCTTTCCCGGCTCGCGAGCTCGTCGGCCAGGGCGCGCAACGCCGCGTCGACTCTGGCAACGGGCTGGCCGACCGCCTCGGCGAAATCCTGCGCGGGCGCGGGCGCGGAGACAACCAGGAGCATCGCCTCGAGGGCGGCGCGCAGCGCGTCGTCGGCGAGCTCCTGCGGCGGGGGCTCGAGCTCCCCCGTCATGCGGCGGCCACCGCCCGCAGCCGGAGCGGGGCGAGCGGCTCGTCCTGCTCGAATTCGATCTTCGCCTCGCCGTGCAGGCGCAGCACCGCGAGGAAACGCGCCACCCACAACTCCCTGCTGCCAAGGATCTCGGCCACCAGCTCGGTGAAATCCCACCACTGCGAAGGCTCCCTGCCGCCGATCAGGCCGAACAGCAGCATCGCCTGTTCCGCGACGCTCACCGGCTTGGTGTGCATATGCCCGGTCGCGACCTCGGGGACGGGCTTCGGCGCGAGCGCTTCGGCGGCGATCTTGGCGAACGACAGGAGGTCCACGCCGATGCTCGCAGGCTTCGCCTTGGCCGCGCGCGCCTCCTCTTCCACAGCGGCGGGCGCTGCGGGGAAACGCCGCTCCGAATCGGCCATGAGCTCGGCGAACCGTGCGGCGACAGCACGATAGGCCCGATATTGCAGGAGTTTCGCGAAGAGCACGTCGCGCGCCTCCAGCAGGGCGAGCGCCTCGGGGTCCTCGGGCTCGGACGACGGCAGCAGTCGCGTCGCTTTGAGCTGCAGGAGCGTCGCGGCGATGACGAGGAACTCGGTGATCGCGCCGAGGTCACCCGTTCCCATCGGAATTCTTGGCCCTCCCGCCATGTCTGCCGCAATCGTTTGATCCTCGCCAGGGAGCCAAGAATTCCGACGGGGCCCTTGGGCGGCGGCGAACCGGTCGCCGAGTTTGCGCGTGTGGGCGATGAACTCGTCGGTGACCTCGGCGAGCGCGAGGGTCGTGAGGTCCAGCTCTCGCTTCGAGATCAAGTCCAGAAGGAGTTCGAACGGCCCCGAGAAATTCGAGATGGTGAGCTCAAACGACGGCTTGGTCATGACTCGCTGCGGGAGATGAACTCTTTGCCCAGGTCCAAGTATGCTTTCGCGCCCGCGGACTCGGGGGCCCAGGTGATGATCGGCTCCCCGGCGACGGAAGTCTCGGGGAACCGGACGGTCCGGTTGATCACCGTGTCGAAGACGGTGTCGTCGAACACCTCGACCACGCGGGTCATGACCTCGCGGGCGTGCAGCGTGCGCGAGTCGAACATCGTCATGACGATGCCGACGATGTCGAGCTTCGGGTTGAGCCGGTCGCGCACCTTCTCGACCGTGTCTTGGAGGAGGGCGAGGCCTCGGAGGCTGAAGAACTCGCACTCCATCGGGATGAGCACGCCCTCCGCGCAGGCCAAAGCGTTGAGCGTCAACAGGCCGAGGCTGGGCTGGCAGTCGATGAGGATGTAGTCGTAGTCCGCTTCGACGCTGCGCAGCGCCCTGCCCAGCGCATGCTCGCGGCCCACCTCGTTGACGAGTTGGATCTCGGCGGCCGAAAGGTCGATATTGCTCGGCAGGAGGTCGAGCCCGTCGAGCCTGGTGCGCATGAGGACGTCGTCGATGTCGGCTTTCGGGCCGACGAGGAGGTTGTGCACCGTGTTCTCAAGGTCGTGGTGCGCGACCCCGAGCCCTGCGGAGAGGGCGCCCTGGGGGTCGAGGTCCACGAGCAGCGTGCGCCTGCCGAATTTCGCGAGGGCGGCGCCGAGGTTGATCGTCGAGGTGGTCTTCCCCACCCCGCCCTTCTGGTTGCAGACCGCGATGATCTTCGCTGGACCATGGGTTTTCAGCTGCTGCGGTTCGGGGAGAGGGCGTTTGGGCCGGCCGGTGGGGCCGAGCTCCGGCTCTTCGCCTGCGGCAGGCAGATCCACCAGCGGTGGTTGCTGCGTCGTCATGACCGTGCAGTTTACCCGTCGCGGGACAACGTGTCCGACCGACAGGCCTACTTCCCCGCAGCCTGCCCCGCCGCGAGGTGCTCGGCGAAGGTCACGCGGCCGTAAGGAGCCTCGGGCGCGAGGTTGTGCCCCGCCGCGTAGCCCGCGAAGGTTTTCCCCGGCAGCCAGAACGGGACGACCGGTTTGCGCGATCCAACAGAAGCCTTCCACTGCCTGGCCCATTCGGCGGCCCTGGCGGCCTCGGGGCCCGCGATGTCGGCGGCCCGGCCCTGCGGCGCGCCGTTCGCGATCTCGACGATCCGTTTCGCCGCGTCGCCGACGGCGATCGGCTGGAACGAGAACGCCGGGGCGAACAGCGCGGGCAGGCGGCGCTGCGCGGTGAAGATCTGCTCGACGAACGAGTGGAACTGCGCGATCCGCAGGACGGTGTGCGCGAGGCCGGAGCCGCGCAGCAGCTCTTCGATGGCGAGCTTCGTCTTGTAGTACGGCAGCGGGATCTTGTCCACCCCGATGATCGAGACGAACACCAGGTGGCCGACCCCAGCGGCTTTCGCGGCCTCGACCAGCTTCTCCGTGACCGGCACGTCGCCCCTCGCCGCGCTGTCGCCCTTGCCGAACGTGCTCACCATGTGCACGATCACGTCGACGCCCGCGACGGCTTCGGCGACGCCCGCCCCGCTCGTCACGTCGGCGGTGACGAGCCCCGGCCCCGATTTGCGGGAGAGGACGCGCACGTCGTGCCCTGCCGCGCGCAATCCGGCGGTCGTCGGGACGCCGAGCTGGCCGGTTCCGCCTGTGACGAGTGTGGTGGTCATACGATGCTCCTTCGGTCGGTTCACCACTTCTGACCGGGCAGCTCCGCCATGTGTGACAACGCCGCGAGGCGGTCGAGCTGCGCCGCCGCGCGGGCCAGCTTCTGCGGGTTGAGCACCAACCGGATGTGCACGACCTTCTCGCCCGCGATCTCGAAGAACGCGACCAAGCGGAGAGCGCCGTCCGCCGCGAAGGCCAAAACGCACGGCTCGCCGTTGGCCTCGGCGAGCTCGAGCCGCAGCCCCGCGCTGAACCGCGCGGAGGAGAGCCCGGCGAAGTAGCGGGCGACTCGGTCCGCGCCTCGGATCGGATTGCGCGCGGCGGACACGAGGCCGCCGCCGTCCGCCGACGAGACGGCTTCGCTGGCGAGCATCGACTCCAGCGCCGCCATGTCTCCGCTCTGGGCGGCCGCCAAGAACCTCGCGACCAGCTCGGCCCACCGCGCCGGGTCGACCGTGCGCGCCGGTCGCGAGCCAACGCCCGCTTTCGCCCTGCTGTAGAGCTGACGGGCGTTGGCCTCGGACGTGCCGATCAGGGAGGCGACCTCGCGGTGGCTGTAGCCGAACGCCTCCCGGAGCACGTACGCGGCGCGTTCCGGCGGGGAGAGCCGCTCGAGCAGGACGAGCACCGCGACCGACACCGCCTCGCGCTGCTCGGCCGTCTCCAACGGGCCCAGCTCCCCGTCCTTGGTGAGCACCGGCTCGGGCAGCCACGGCCCGACGTACACCTCGCGCCGGGCTCGGGCGGAGCCCAATTCGTTGAGGCACAGGTTCGTCACCGTCTTGACGAGGAACGCGCCGGGGTTCACGACGCGGGCGCGGTCCGCGCCCTGCCAGCGCAACCACGCGTCCTGCACGGCGTCGTCCGCGTCGGCAGCGGAGCCGAGCATCCGGTAGGCGACGGCGAAGAGCACGCGGCGGTGCGCCGCGAACTCGTCCAGACCGTCGGAAGCCATGCCTCATTATCTGCCCGCCATTACCTGCCGGCCGCCGACTGCCCCGCCTTTGCCGTCACATTCCGGGCCGCCGTCCGGTCGTCCGAGTATGACGATCTCCGCACAACGAGCCTGCGCCGCGGCGTTGGCGGCCACCGCCGCCTGCACCGGGGTCTGGGCGCTGTTCTTCCCGCTGTCCTTCTACACGGATTTCCCGCTCTTCGGGAGCTTCTTCCATCACTGGGTGGACGGGCTCGGGCCGTACAACGAGCACCTGATCCGCGACGTCGGCGGCTTCTACGCAGGGCTGGGGGCGATGAGCGCGTGGGCCGCGCTGCGCGCAGAGCCCGGCTCTTTGCGGCTGCTCGGGCTCGGGTGGACGGTGTTCAACCTCGCGCATCTCGCCTTCCACCTCCAACACCTCGCGATGTTCGCCGTCCCCGACCAAGTCGGCATGACGGCGGTCCTCGGCGGATCGCTCGTGCTCTCCGCCCTCATGCTGCGCACGGCTCGCAAGTAATCTGGAGGAGTCCGCGCCGTCCAAACGCGGCCAAGAGCGTCACGCACCGTCGAAGGGGAGAAGCCAATGAGCATGTTCGGGTCCTACCGCCAGCCGCCGTTCCAGCCGCAGGACGGGCTGTTCCCCCGGCTCGGCACCGAGGACGTGGCCCACATCGAGGGCCTTGTCGCCGACGCGTTCGCGCAGCACAGCCTTCGCGCCTCGGTGAGCGGCGAAGAGGTCGCCGTCACCGGCGGACAGACGTACCGGACCAGGGAGGTCATGGACGCCTGCGCGGACGCGGGCGAGCCGGACTTCTGGCCCGAGGCTGTCGACCGCTGGGTGGCGAACATCGTCGCGGTCCGCAATATGCCGACCACGATCGAGTTCGACCAGGGCGACATGCTCTCGAAAGTGCACACCCGCATCGTCACGCCCGCCTTCGCCGAGGACTTGGACACGGAGCACACCTACCGCAAGCCGCTCGTTGGCCAGCTGGTCGGCGTTCTCGGCGTGGAACTGCCCCAGGTCACCGCCGTGCTCACCGACGAGGAGATCGCCGGGCACGAAGCCGAGGGGCTCTGGGCGCAGGGCCAGCGCGCGTCGAACTACCTCAAGGTGCAGCCCCAGCCCGTGCCCAACAGCAAGTACGACCTGAAGTTCGTCATCGGCGACACCGTCTTCATCTCCGGGAAGGTCCTCGACTTCCCCGCCCTCCTTGAGAACCTGATCGGCGAGGCGAGGCACGGCGTGCTCTTCTCCGTTCCCGCCGCGAACATCCTGATCTGGCACGTCCCGCGCGAGTCCACGGCGGCGCTGCGCGGCATGGACGAATTGGGCCAGTCGACCTGGCTCACGTTCAAAGACACCCCGGCCCCGCTCTCCACCGAGGTCTACTTCTGGCATGAGGGGCAGTACAGCAGGGTCACGTTCCTCGACGAGGACGGCGCGCGCCAGCGAGACCCCCAGACGCCGTTCTGGGGCGTGCTCGACGACTTGGACGGCGGCCCGAGCACTCCGTGGTGAACAAAGAGGCGAACACCGGCTGACGAGCTGGATAATTTCTGACGACTCCGCCCCGCCCTTGGTGCGCGCCGAATCCGCAAGGACGATAATGGCGGGGTGGCGCAAGCGTTCTCCCCTATCGCAGTCCTCCGTTGGCTCACCGCGGGCTACCCGCAAGGCGTGCCTCCCCAGGACCGCATCCCGCTGGTCGCGCTCTTGCGCCGCAGGCTCACCGAAGAGCAGGTGCAGGAAGTGGTCAGCACGCTCGTCGACCCGGAATCCGACGCGCTGGAGGACGGGGTCATCAACAAGGACGAGATCTCCGCGTCGGTCTCCGAGGTGAAGGGCGCGGAGCCGACCGAGGAAGACATCGCGCGCGTCGCCGAGAAACTCGCCGCAGGCGGCTGGCCGCTGGACGAGGACGACTTCGACTTGACCGCGACCCCGTAAGACCACCTGTCAGACAAAGAAAGTCAGACAAAGAAAGAAGGGCCTTCCGCGCGGAAGGCCCTTCTTTCTTTGTCTGACAGGATCAGTGTCCGCCGAGGACCTCGGAGACCGAGCCGCCGAAGTTGCTCTGGCAGCCCGCGATCGCCGAGTTCACCAGCGACGCGTCGGCGCCGGAGGACGCGGACAGGCTCGCGCCCCGGTACGAGAGGATGTCGCGCACGATGCTCACCTGGGTCTCGGGCCGCGAGGACAAGAAGTCGGCGCATCTCGTCCCGAGATCGCCTGGCGCGGCGGCCGCGAACGACGGGGCGGCGAGCAGCGCGGCGATCGCGGCGAGCGGGGCCGCGACAGCCAACCGGGAACCGGTCCGGGAGAAGGTCGTGTGCTTCATAGCTCCGATGCTATGGCGGAAACCCGCCGCGAGACAGAGTCGCGACCAGTGAAAACCGGCTCTTAAAATCTTGTTATGTGACTGCTGCCATATTTCTTCGCGCGCTTTTCGTGATGCGCGCCACCACGCTTTTCTGCTCCGGCGGGAGTCACATGTCCCATGGCGCCCGCGCCATCGCGACCGGCTACCCCGATGCGGCGGTTTTGCCCCGTGCCAGGCTCGCGCGGGCCCTGGCCCAGCCCCGCGCGACGAACACGTCGACCACCGCGGGCAAGTGCTTTTTGGCCAGATACGTCCTGCGCGCGTCGAACGGCACGACGAGCAAGAACCTGCCCTGCCGCACGGCGCCCCACACCGCGTCGGCGACTTCCGCCGCCGTGGTCTTCGAGCCGCGCATGAACTTCCCGGTCAGCTCGGTGAAAAAGGGGTCGGTGCTGCGCATCCGGTCGGCGAGGTTCGTGGCGAAGAACGCCGGGCACACCACGGTCGTCTTGATCCCGTACGGGGCCAGCTCGTGGCGCAACGTCTCGGAGAGCGAGACGACCCCGGCCTTGGTCACGTTGTAGGAGGCCATGCCCGGCAGGTTCATGAGCCCCGCCAGCGAGGCGACGTTGACGATATGCCCCGACCGCTGGCGCTTGAAGAGCCCCGCCACCGCGCGGGAGCCCCACACGGGGCCGAGGAGGTTGATCTTGACGATCCAGTCCCAGTCCTCGGGCGAGATCTGTTCGAACTCGCCCGCCGCCGCCACGCCCGCGTTGTTCACCAACACGTCGAGGCCGCCCCATTCGCGCTCGCACCACGCGACCGCCTCCGCCCACGCGCCGGGGTCGGTGACGTCGAGACGGCGGAACGCCGCTTCGCCGTGCCGGGCGACCTCCTCGCGCGCCTTCTCCCCCGCCGTCTCGTCTATATCGGCGAGCAGCACCTTCGCGCCCGATCGCGCGAATCGCACGGCGATCTGCAAGCCCAGGCCCGAGGCCGCCCCGGTCACAAGAACACGTTTGCCCATGCCCAGCACCGTAGCACTCCGGCAGTGTGAGCGGAAACACTTCTGTGTCGCCGAAGGGCGGGCCGCTCACTCCTGCGCGGGGGGCGGGCCTTCGGATTGCGCGGAACGGCGGCGCGCGGCCTCGGCCGTCCCCTTGATGATCGCGTTGAGGCTGCCAGAGGCTTCCAGTCCGATCATGTGCCCGACCTCCGGCAGCACCACGAACCGCTCCAGCCAGCCGCTCTCGGACAGCGCCTCGGCGATCTTCCGGCTATGCCCGAGCGGCAGCACCTGGTCTCTCGCCCCGGCCACCACGGTCGTCGGCACGGCCAGCCGCCCCACGCCGGACCGGATGTCGAGCGGGACCAGCGCGCGCTGCCACTCGCTGCGGGCGCGGGGCGAGCAGTCGAGCGCCATGCGGGCCGTGAAGTCCACATCGGCGTCCCGCGCCGTGGGGGACAGCGCGTAGCCGCGCACGACAAGCCTCGTCAGCCATGAATTGCGGACCAGCCCCGTCGGGAAGGGCAGCCGGTACGCGGCGACGAGCGCCTCGTTGAACCGCCGAGGCCTGCAGTGCGCCGAGGTCCCGACGAGCACGGCCGCTTCCGCCCGCTCGCCGACCCGGTCGGGATGGCGCTCCGCCCAGGCGATGACGCTCATCCCGCCCATGCTGTGCCCGGCCAGCACCGCCCGCTCCCCGTCCTGCAGGACGTGCGCGAGCACCGCGTCCAAGTCGTCGGCGAGCAGGTCCACCGTGAACGGCCCGGCCCCGGCTTCGCTGCGTCCGTGCCCGCGCTGGTCGAAGGCGACGACGCGGAACTCTCCGACGAGTTCGTGCACCTGCGGCAGCCACGCCTCCGCCACACAGGTCCAGCCGTGCGCGAGCACCAGCGGCGGCGCGGCGGGCGGTCCGTATTGCAGCACCCGCAATCGGGCGCCGTCCGAGCTCGTCGCCCACGACTCGCTCGGGGCGGCCGGGGGCGCGAGGTCCGGGCGGGGCCGGGCGCGTTTGGCGGGCCAGAGCAACGCCGCTGCCGCCCCTGCCGTCGCGACGCCCGCGAGCAAGGTGAGAGAAAATCCGCTGCGCGCCATACCCCGAATCCTAGCGGGCGCGGCCCCGCCCACGGCCGAACGAGGTCAGCGAGCCCTGCTCACGCCCGCTTGCTCAACGAAATCGCCGAGGACGGGCACACGGCCTCCGCCTTGCGGGCCGCCTCGACCTGGTCCGCGCGCAAGAGGATCGGGCCTGCGCCCGCAGGCGCGGGCGGCTCCCCGCCCAGCACCTCGGCGATCCCGTCGTCGTTGAAGCTGAACAGCTTGGAGTTCTCGTGCAGGCAATACCCCGAACCCATGCACAGGTCCTGGTCGACCGAAACCTCGTACTTGTCTGCCATCTGTCGTCTACTCCTCGAAATGCTTGGTCAACGTGACGGGAACCCCGAAGCTCTATCCAATGTGATGGGAACCCCACCTTTGACGATACCGGAGAAGGCGAACTGGTGCGGGAGGAGATTATCGAAGCCGCGCTCGCCGAATTCGCCGAGCGCGGCTACCACCAAACCTCGATCACCCATATCGCGGCCCGCCTCGGGTCTGGGCACTCGCTGTTCTACCGCTACTTCGAGAACAAGCGGGACATCCTGCAGCACGTGGTCGAGCATGCGATGGCACGGACGCTGGCAACGCTCGCCGAAGTGTCCACCGGCCCGATCGCCTCGATCGAAGAGTTCCGCGACTTCTCCGAGCGGCTCGGCCTCTCCCTCACGGCCACCTTCTGCGAAGACCCCCGCATCTCGCAGCTCCTATTGCAAAGCGCGACCGTGGACGACGAGCTCGTCCAGCAGTTCAACACCATATTCGACATGGGCAGCGCCGCGCTCGCCGACATCCTCCGCTCCGGGGTCGAAGCGGGCTACGTGCGCCCGGACGTCGACATCGAGGCGACAGCGGATTCCATCGTCGCCATCCCGCTGGGACTACAGGCCCGATACGGGCTCCAGCCCGACTACGAACCGCTCGCCGCCAGGGTGCGCGCCACCGTCGACCTCGTCAGCCGGGGCGTCGAAGCGCGCTAGCCCGCCGTCCCGCCCCGAACAGGCCGCGCGGAACACGGAATAAAACATCGGATCATTCGGTTAAACGGTGTAGTATAGATGGCCATTAGATGAATAACAGAGGAAGTACAGACGAATGAAGACCATCATGATCGGCGCGGTCGCGGCTTTTGGCGGCATGCTCGGAATCGCCGCCCAGGCGGACGCGGCCCCGGTGCGCGACACCGTCGCCGTCCACCTCGCGAGCAACGGCACGGGCCAGGGCTCGTCCGAGGACGGCCCCACCCGGCCCGGCGGCAAAACGCATTTCCCCCGAAACGGCATGACGCACAAGGCCGACAAGGAGCCCGTCACGGGCCAAGGCCCGAACCAAGGCACCCCCGCCCTGCGCGACAGCCTCGGCGCCGCGCTCGGCAACGGCTCGTAACCACAGCCGAGCGGCTCGCGCCGCGAAAGCAGAGAGGCTGCCCACTTCGGTGGGCAGCCTCTCTGCTTTCGCGTTGAGCAACCGGACTAGAAGTCCCAGTCCTCGTCCTCCGTCGCCACAGCCTTGCCGATCACGTAGCTCGAACCCGAGCCTGAGAAACAAGCGCCGTGTGGTTCCCGTCCGCGCTCGGCGACAGACCTCAGAAGTCCCAGTCCTCGTCCTCCGTCGCCACAGCCTTGCCGATCACGTAGCTCGAACCCGAGCCTGAGAAGAAGTCGTGGTTCTCGTCCGCGTTCGGCGACAGGGCCGAGAGGATCGCCGGGTTCACCGACGTCTCGTCCTTCGGGAACAGGCCCTCGTAGCCGAGGTTGTTGAGCGCCTTGTTCGCGTTGTAGCGCAAGAACTTCTTCACGTCCTCCGTCAGGCCCACCGGGTCGTAGAGGTCCTGGGTGTACTCCACCTCGTTGTCGTACAAGTCGAAGAGCAGGCTGAACGTGAAGTCCTTGAGCTCCTCGCGGCGCTGCTCGGTCGCGAGCGCGAGGCCGCGCTGGTACTTGTACCCGATGTAGTAGCCGTGCACCGCCTCGTCACGGATGATGAGCCGGATGAGGTCGGCCGTGTTCGTGAGCTTCGCCCGCGAGGACCAGTACATCGGCAGGTAGAAGCCGGAGTAGAAGAGGAAGGACTCCAACAGGGTCGAGGCGACCTTGCGCTTGAGCGGGTCGTCGCCCCGGTAGCGCTCCAACACGATCGAGGCCTTGCGCTGCAGGTTCGGGTTCTCCTCCGACCAGCGGAACGCCTCGTCGATCTCGGGCGTGTTGCTGAGCGTCGAGAAGATCGAGCTGTAGCTCTTGGCGTGCACGGACTCCATGAACGCGATGTTCGTGTAGACGGCCTCCTCGTGCGGGGTGAGCGCGTCGGGGATGAGGCTGATCGCGCCGACCGAGGCCTGCACGGTGTCGAGCAGCGTGAGGCCGGTGAACACCCGCATCGTCAGGCGCTGCTCGTCCTCGCTGAGGGTGTGCCAGGACTGGATGTCGTTGGACAGCGGCACCTTCTCCGGCAGCCAGAAGTTCCCGACCAGCCGTTCCCAGACCTCGGAGTCCTTCTCGTCGGCGACCCGGTTCCAGTTGATCGCCCTGGTGAGACCAGTCTTGTTCAGAGTGTGCATGACACGCAGCCTTCCACTTCGGTGCCTTCCAGCGCGAGCTGGCGCAGGCGGATGTAGTACAGCGTCTTGATCCCTTTACGCCAGGCGTAGATCTGCGCTTTGTTGATGTCGCGGGTCGTCGCGGTGTCCTTGAAGAACAAGGTGAGCGAGAGGCCCTGGTCGACGTGCTGGGTCGCCGCGGCGTAGGTGTCGATGATCTTCTCGTACCCGATCTCGTAGGCGTCCTGGTAGTAGTCCAGGTTGTCGTTCGCCAGGTACGGGGCCGGGTAGTAGACCCGGCCGATCTTGCCCTCTTTGCGGATCTCGATCTTCGCGGCCACCGGGTGGATCGAGGAGGTCGAGTGGTTGATGTACGAGATCGAGCCGGTCGGCGGCACCGCCTGCAGGTTCTGGTTGTAGATCCCGTGCGCCACAACGGAGTCCTTCAGGCGCTCCCAGTCGGCCTTGGCCGGGATGTCCACCTTCGCCTGCGCGAAGAGCTCGCGCACCCGCTCGGTCTTCGGCTCCCAGGCCTGGGCCAGGTACTTCTCGAAGAACTCGCCGCTCGCGTATTTCGAGCGCTCGAAGCCCGTGAAGGCCCGGCCCCGCTCGATCGCGATCTTGTTCGAGGCGGAAAGCGCGTGGTAGAGCACCGTGTAGAAGTAGATGTTCGTGAAGTCCACGCCCTCTTCGGAGCCGTAGTGGATCCGCTCGCGGGCGAGGTAGCCGTGCAGGTTCATCTGCCCGAGGCCGATGGCGTGCGACTGGTCGTTGCCCTCGGCGATGGACGGCACCGAGTCGATCCGGGTCTGGTCCGAGACCGAGGTGAGCGCCCGGATCGAGGTCTCCACCGTCTTCCCGAGGTCCGGGGAGTCCATCGTCTTCGCGATGTTCAAGGAACCGAGGTTGCAGGAGATGTCCTTGCCGACGTGGTCGTAGCTCAGGTCCGCGTTGAACGTGGAGGCCGTGGAGACCTGGAGGATCTCCGAGCACAGGTTCGAGTGCGTGATCCTGCCGTCGATCGGGTTCGCCCGGTTCACGGTGTCCTCGTACATGATGTACGGGTAGCCGGACTCGAACTGCAGCTCCGCGATGGTCTGGAAGAACTCCCGGGCGTTGATCTTCTTCTTGTGGATCCGCTCGTCGTCCACCATCTCGTGGTACTTCTCGGTCACGCTGATCTCGGCGAACGGGACGCCGTAGACCCGCTCCACGTCGTACGGGGAGAAGAGGTACATGTCGTCGTTGCGCTTGGCCAGCTCGAACGTGATGTCCGGGATGACCACGCCGAGGGAGAGCGTCTTGATCCGGATCTTCTCGTCCGCGTTCTCCCGCTTGGTGTCGAGGAAGCGCATGATGTCCGGGTGGTGGGCGTGCAGGTAGACTGCGCCCGCGCCCTGGCGCGCCCCGAGCTGGTTCGCGTAGGAGAACGAGTCCTCCAAGAGCTTCATCACCGGGATCACGCCCGAGGACTGGTTCTCGATCTGCTTGATCGGCGCGCCCGCCTCGCGGATGTTCGTCAGGAGCAGCGCCACGCCCCCGCCCCGCTTGGAGAGCTGCAGCGCGGAGTTGATCGAGCGGCCGATGGACTCCATGTTGTCCTCGATCCGCAAGAGGAAGCAGGAGACCGGCTCGCCGCGCTGCTTCTTGCCGCAGTTGAGGAACGTCGGGGTGGCGGGCTGGAACCGGCCCTCGATGATCTCCTCGACGAGCTGGCCTGCCAGCTCCTCGTCGCCGTCCGCGAGCGCGAGCGCGACCATGACCACCCGGTCCTCGAAGCGCTCCAGGTACCGCTTGCCGTCGAACGTCTTGAGCGTGTACGAGGTGTAGTACTTGAACGCGCCGAGGAAGGTCGGGAACCGGAACTTCTTCGCGTACGCCTGGTTGAAGAGCCCTTTGACGAACTCGGACGAGTATCGCTGCAGCACCTCTGGCTCGTAGTACTCGTTCTCGACGAGGTAGTCGAGCTTCTCCTCGAGGTTGTGGAAGAAGACCGTGTTCTGGTTGACGTGCTGGAGGAAGTACTGGTTGGCGGCCTCCCTGTCCCGTTCGAACTGGATCTCGCCGTTCGCGCCGTAGAGGTTGAGCATCGCGTTGAGCGCGTGGTAGTCCAAATGCTCGACGTGCTGCTTGTGCGCGGGCGCGCCGTGCTTGGCCTCGGCGGCCGACGGGCCTGCCTCGGTCGGGTTGTTCAAAGTCGATGTCACCGGTGCTCCATTCCTTTGGGCTTCGTTGGTGGTTGTCTGCGGGTGTCGGGCCGGGGCCTCAGGCCGAGAGCGCGAAGTCTGACGCGCAGATCTCCCGCACTGCGCGCACGTCCTCTTCCGTGCCCATGAGCTCGAACCGGTACAGGAACGGGACCTGGCATTTGCGCGAGACCACCGCCCCCGCATAGCCGTACTCGGAGCCGAAATTGGTGTTCCCGGCTGCGATCACGCCCCTGAGGAGGGCGCGGTTCTCCGGGTCGTTCAGGAATTTGATGACCTGCTTGGGCACGTACCCGCCCGCCTTGCCCGGGACCGGATGCCCGCCGCCGTAGGTGGGGGTGATGAGCAGGTAGGGCTCGACCGCCTTGACGGCGCGCTCGTCGCCGCGAACGGGGATCCTGGTGGCCGAGAGGCCCAGTTTTTGGACGAAACGATGGGTGTTCTCCGACACCGAGGAGAAGTAGAACACGCGCATCGCTTCGCTCCTCTCGCTCGCGTCAGGCGGCCACAGTCGCGGAGGCGAGCGCGGCGATCCGGTCCGGGCGGAAGCCCGACCAGTGCTCCCCGCCCGCGACGACCACCGGGGCCTGCAGGTAGCCGAGGGCCATCACGTAGTCCCGCGCGTCGGTGTCCACCGAGAGGTCCACCACCTCGTGCGCGACGCCCGCGCGGTCGAGGGCGCGGTGGGTGGCGTCGCACTGCACGCACGCGGGCTTGGTGTACAGGGTGATGGTGTGCGTCGTGCTGAGATCGCTCATTCGGGGTGGCTCCTGGCAGTGGTCGAGAGATGGCTGATGGGGTCCGCTGAAGGGATGGTTTCTTTCGCTTCCTCAACACTACACCTTGTGGCCGACAAGGCAAGCGAACACAACAGGTTGTGAATCACAATCATGAAATTCCCTGGTCGCGAGCAGGCTGCGGCCTGCGGCGCAGGGAGCGCCCATCGGGCCTCCCCCCCAACGGCCTCCCCAAAAACAGCAGGCGTGGCCGCCCCTGGGGGCGGCCA
>NZ_JBOFQF010000012.1:0-20012 GCF_051660745.1 Segniliparus sp.
ACCTCACCGAAGGCGGCGTGTTCACCCCCGACCTCATCGAGACCTGGATCAAGATCAAGCGCGAGCAGGAAATCGCCCCGGTCAACCTGCGCCCGCACCCGTACGAATTCCAGCTCTACTACGACGTGTAAGCCGGAAATATATCCTGACCTGCACCGGGGCGGCCTATTCGGCCGCCCCGGTATGCATTGGGTAGGCAGTGTCGCCAGAAGGGTTGATTCGCTCGCCCAGAATCGCGCTCATCGCGGTACGTGAAGACTCGTCCGCGTCGGGCCACAGGTGCCCGTAGACATCAAGAGTCGTCTTCGCGCTGGCATGGCGTACGCGCGCCTGCACGGTCTTGATGTCCGCCCCGCTCGCGATGAGCCACGACGCGTTGTAGTGGCGTAGGTCGTGGAACGTGAACGTCTCCGGCAGGTCGACCAGGCCCGACTCCCTCGCCTCGCGGATGGCCCGCTCGATCTGCCACGGCGGCACCGGCTCGCCAAGATCGTTGGTGACCAGATGCGTGTGACCTCCCGGCAGGATCGTTGTGGACAGCAGCATGACGAATTCTTCCGAGACCGGCACAGCCGTCGCGCTCGTCTCCGTTTTCAGCGGCTCGTTCTCCCATTGCCGCGCCGGATTGAAGATCCGTTTGATGAAGTCCATGTCCGTCCGCAACGCCCCGGATGCCTCGGCCACCCGCAGCCCGACGAAAGCGCCCAGGAGCACCGCCGTCTTGATGCTCCGGGGCACCGCGTCGTACAGGCCCCAAATCTGCTCCGTGGTCGACACGTAGCACTTCGCCTTGCCCATCGGCGGCGCGGTCTTGCGCGAACACGGATTGCGAGCGAGCACCCCGTCATGCACCGCATCGCCGAGGATCTGAGAGAGCCGCGAGTGCAGCGCGTAGACGTAGCTGTCGGCCAGTTTTTGCTTTTTCAAGTTGGCTAGCCACGCCTTGACGGCCGAGGGCCGCACCTCGTTCAACGGCTTCGCCTCGAAAGACTCTTTGATCTTGGCGATATGCGTCTTGGCGCTACGCACCGTGCCGCTCCGATGGATGCTGTAGCCCTCGATCCATTGATCGCACCACTTCCCCACCGTCATGCTCGCGACTTTCGGGTCGACATAGGTGCCCTGCACAAGGGTGGACATGATGCCGTCAAGCCACGCCTGCGCGTCCTTCTTCGTGTCGAACGCCCGCGTCTTCTGGTCGCCGTTGTCATTCACATAATTCGCCCGCCACTGCTTGCCCCTCCCGTGCCGCATCGTGGGCACCTTCTCCCACGTCTCTTTGCCCGTCTCAGGATCGATCTTGCGGACCTTCTTTTTCTTGAACCAGAGGTCTTCGACCCCGGAGCGGCGATTGCGGAGCTGCTTGTGCTTGTCGACATCGGCAGCGGTCACTGGTCGGCCTCCTCGGGAACCTTGCCGTGCGGGCCTGCCGCGATGCGGGCCCGTTCTTGGGCTTCGAGTTCGGAGCGCTCCTCGTCGGTGCCGACTTCGGCGAGCCTCTGCGCGGATCGTTTCATCATCTGGTCGAGGACGGGGGCGGTGTCGGCGAAGACTTGGAGCAGGTCCATAGCCGTGCAGCGCACTTCGCCGTAGAACTCCTCCACAAGGTCTTTGCGGACCTTTTCCGACTCGCTTCCGCGCCATTTATGCCAGTACGCGTCCTCCGCGTCGACGAAGGCCTTCATAGTGCCAGGGAAGGTTCGCAGCGCGAACACCGCCTCCTGCGCCTTGATATAAAGAGCGTCAAGCGCGCGCCGGGTTTTGACCAGTTGCATTTCGCCGGGGTCCGCCTCCCCCAGGAAGGCGTCCATACTCACCCCGATTGCGTCGGCCACATGCTTGGCCTCGGTGTATTTCAGCGTCCGTTGCCCTTTCTCCAATCGGAAGACGGTCTGCTGGGTGAACTGCTCCCCCCAGTAGTTGACCGCCGTCGCCAGATCCTCTTGGGTCATGTCCCGCGCCTCACGCAGCGCCTTGACCCGCAGCCCTATTTCGAAATCGTTGTTCTCGCTCACGCCGTCGACTGTACATCGAAATTCGTGTACGCGCCACTCATCGAACATTGTGTTACACTCATTCATAGCACGCACGTGCTAATGCCCGAGCGCCGGACAAACCCGGCACCGACACGAGAGGAACGACCAGATGCAACTGGCCGCAGAACACAACTACGAGGACTGCCTCAGCACGCGTGAGGTCGCCGCGCACTACCCGATAGCCGAAGCGACCTTGCGCTACTACCGGCACATGGGGGTAGGACCGCGCAGCTTCAAGCTCGGGCGGAAGGTCGTCTACCGCAAAGCGGACGTGGAGGCTTGGATAGCCCAGCAGGAGGCCGCCACCAGCCGGGGCGGCGTGATCGCCGCGTAAGAAGGAAGCCCGACCGCTCCTGCGCGGCCCTCTCGAAAGCTCTTCCTGGCAGGGATGACACGAGCGACCGAGGGGGCCGCAGAGGGCGGGCGATCCGACACGGACTAGCCGACCGCAGACATATTTCTCGAACCCCTAGAAAGAAGCTCCTTTTGACTGTATCACGGTCTGAACAGCGCCGTTCCCGATCCGACAGCCCCCGCCGCAAGCCCGAGCCGCCCCACGCCGAGACGGGCCGCAAGATCGTTTTGACGAAAGCCTCCGAGATCCGGCCCACGCGCGTGCGCTGGCTGGTTGACGACTGGATCGTGCTCGGGGGGTTGAACATCATTGGCGGCCGCGAAGGCATGGGCAAGTCAACCATCGCGGCGGATTTCGCCGCCAAGGCCACCCGAGGACTCTTGCAGGGCGAGCTGTACGGCCAGCCGCGCGACGTGCTCTACGGAGCGAGCGAGGACCTGCGCGCCATGACCATCGTCCCCCGGCTCATCGCCGCAGGGGCGGACATCGACCGAGTCATGTTCGTAGACATCCAGACCGAAGACTGCACCACCGGCCTGACCCTGCCCAACGACAACCACCTTTTGCGCGAGCGCGTCGAGGCCATCCAACCCGCGCTGTTGGTGCTGGACGCGGCGACCTCCTTCATGGCCTCGTGGATCGACGGGAAAGACGACCGGCAAGTGCGCCGGTACCTCGAACCCCTGGCGGCGCTGGCGCAGGACACCGGCTGCTCGATCCTGGGCGTCTGCCACTTCGGCAAACGCGAGAGCACCGACACCGGGAAGCTCATCATGGGCTCCATCGCCTGGTCCCAAGTCCCCCGCTCGGTCCTCGCGGTCGCCAAGAGCTGCGACGACGAAGACCAGATCGTGGTCGGCAACACTAAGGCCAACCTCACCAGGACCGCCAAGAATCTCGCCGCCCGGATCGAGTCCAGGCGCGTCCCCGCCGACGACGGGCACGCCGAGGTCGGCGCGGTCGTCTGGCTCGGAGAAACTGGTCTGAAAGTGGGCGACCTGCTGGGAGAGGCGATCACAGAGGGACGCAGCAAGATCGAGGAGGCCGCCATGTTCCTCACTGACCACCTCCTCGCGCACGGTCCCAAAGTGCCTAAACAAGACGCGATCAAAGCTGGGCACAAAGCGGGGTTTGCCGAACGCACCTTAGAGCGCGCCGCCAAGAAGGCCGGTGTCATTTCCGAGCACATCGGCTTCCCCAGAGTCGCCCACTGGTCCTTGCCCGACGAGCGCGGCGGAACAGGCGGAACTGAACTTGACCAGGAGCAACGTCCCGACAACGACACCGCAAGTGTTGGCGGAACTGAGCCCGACCAGCTGAAACAACTATTCGAGGATCTTTTCGAAGCGCGCGGCGAAACCGTTGGCGGAACTGATGACATTACCTCCGACCTGCGCGAACACTCGGAAAACCCGAAACCGACAGTCCAGTCCCGCCACACACCGAGTGTTGGCGGAACAGCGCAAGCCCGATCAGACGGGACCGACACGACTTGCCCCGGCTGCGGCCGCGAGCTCACCGGCAAGACGAAACGCTGCGTCTCCTGCGCCCTCGCGAAAGCCCGAGCCTCGAACGACAGCGACCCCGACGAAAGCACAGGGATCGCGACGGAACCGCGTCAGACGAGCGAGCGCGATGCAGCCTGACCTGATGCCGAGGAGGGAGGGGGCGTGAAAATCGCAAAAAGTTCGCCTGCTCGCGGCGGGCCGGTGGTAGTGAAGCTTTTCCCCCCGAGCCAGCCCCCCTCGCGCGCACGCGCGAGACACGCTGGTGCGATCATGGATATATGAGCATCTGGGGCCTGCTAACACAGGGCACAGCCCCGTGGTGGAGCACAGCTGTCACCACGCTTTGCGGCGGTGTCGGCGGCGCGATCATCGCTGGCCGCTTCGCCACGAAGAACGACACACGCAAAGCTGAACGCGAGCGCGCCCAAAGATTGAGTGACCTAACGCGAGATTTCACCCTTGAGCTAATTGCCACGAGGGACCGTGCGATTGTCTGGGAACAAGACATGAAACACGGCAAGTCGGACACTAGCCCGTCCGCTCGCGCCGCTAAGGCTTGGGAACTGCATTATCAGATCAACGATGCACTGAATAGACTCCTGCTGGTCGGGCCTCCAATAGTTCTTGATTCAGCAGTGAAGCTAGCCACCCTATCCGGCAAGTTCGTCAACCAGGTAAAAAACGATGAACTAGAAAAGTCCGACATCACGACCCTTCTTATTGAGGATCACTACGGAAAATTGCTAAATGCCGTGAGGACACACCAAGAGCTGCCCGAATACCCGCGCAATCGGAACGGCAAACTATCGTCAGAGGCAGAAGAGGATCTGGAAGAACTTTTTTCATTTTCTGATTCGATTAGAAAAGATGCCGCGTCCATTCTGCAAAATATATTGGAAAAATACGGCCCCGATGCGGAGGGGAAAGCGCGTACAAGTCTCAACTCTCTATTCTTTGATCGATCCCCAAAAAATAACCCCATCAAAGGTTTGACCGCACTTCTCGTCTTAAACAATGTGCTTGAAGAGAATTTTCCGAGCGATATTGAAAAATCAGATTGACAGGTTCAGATTAGCTCTTAGCCGCAATCCCGAACAATAACTTTATGGATAGAGCATGGGATTAGTCTTAGATGCGGTGAACGCAAGCGTCGCGAAGGCCTCGCATCTGATCCCACTGGACCGGCGCAGTGGAGAACGCCCGAGCCCTCGCGCGATTGATCGACTAGGCCGAGGAGGGCGCAAGAACACCCCGTTAGCGGCGGCAAACTCGCACAACTACGCGCCCAAGCCGACAGAATTATGTAGTGACTATGTAGCGAGCCAAACCCAAACCAGGGCGCCCACAGTGCCGAATTTTCCCAGATCAAGCGGCAATTCTAGCGCCGAAACACAGTCGATCCATACCCGGAATGTCACGTGACAAGTCCGATCCCTGTCACGTGACTGTCACGTGACAGATCCGATCCCCGTCACGTGACAGTCACGTGACAGATCCGATCCCCGTCACGTGACAAGCCCATCGTTCCCGCTCATGACCCGAACGCGTCGAGACCGAGCAGAAGGCCCGCGTCGAGCCATGCGCCCCGGAATGAGACAATCATCTCACTCCTTGATTTCGGGAATAATCCATAGCCGCCACGCCATTACCTGCGGCCCATTTTCAGGTCAATGTTATCCTTCCGTTATCTTGTGCGGTACGCGGCGGCGTTTTCGCGCGAACTCGGGCGACGCGGCCCCATGTCCTCCTGTTTCATAACATTTCGCACCCTTAGCGTTATTTATCCGTTATTTAATGATGGAATCGGAAGTCGCCGTGAACGGCTGATCGCAAGATCGACCGCTTGCCTAATCCGCAGGCCGGGGTACAGTTCCGGGCTATGACGACCTTCCGAGAGGCACCGGACGACCGACCCGCCGCTCACGTCTCGTCCCGTTATCAAGGAGGCGTGCGGTGAGCGACAGCCGCAGCGGCAACGACGTTCGGCTCGAACCGGAGGTCGCGAAGGCGAAATTGGCCGAGACCGGCGATGTCGCCGCGTATGTGAAGAAACGCGGTGTCGAGGGCCTGGCGCGGTGCGACGACCCGCCAGCGGGGTTGTCCGATCCCGCGTCGCTCGCGCTCGCGCGCCGCCAGCTCGCCGTACATGCTGTGCTCAAAGAGGCGTTCGAGAAGGAGGCCGACCGGCTCTCGGACCACGCTGACGAGATGATCGCCTCGGTTCAAAAGTACGTGAACGAGGACGCGGAGAGCGCCGAGGACGTGGAGCGGATCGCCCGCAGGCTCGGAGATAGCGCATGACCGCCTACAAACCGCGCGAGCCGTTTCCCGGCGTCGGCAAGGACTACAACGGCCCGCCGATGACGGCCGAGCTGTACAGGCGGCTTGAAGCGGAATGGTACCGGGAGCAGGACGCGGCGGCGTGGGAGGCCGAGCAGTCGGACGACTGGCGGCGCGGTCGCAGCGAGGGAAACGTGGCCGCCCATCGGCAACAGCGACTCCTCACGGCCCGGATCACGGACGCCGCGCAGCAAGTCCGTGGGCTCACCGTGGCGGCGACGAGCCAGCAGATCGGGGTGCGGTGCGAGACGGGCGGGGACGGCACCCCGAAACGGCTCGACCTCGGGCGGCAACTCGGGTCGCACGGCGGCGACACGCTCATTTGGGCGTGGTCGATGTGCGCCTACGGATACGACAAGCGGATCAGGGCTGTGCTCGAACTCTTGGCGGGGGTCGAGGACTTCGGCGCGAAGTTCGACGATGACAGGCTCACCCCGCCGTCAGCCACCAGCATGGCCGAGTCGAACGGCGCGAACAAGGAAGTGTTCGACCGGCTCATGACCGAGGCCGCAGTCGAGGGCCGATCCGGCGAAGGCGCTCGCCAGTCGCTCAGGAAGTACCCGAACCGGCACGTGATCCTGCCGTTCGTCGCCCGGTCCTCCCGGCACGGGGTGTTCACGATCCAACTAGACGGGACGCTGCTCCCGGTGGCCGTCGCCGTTCCAGGCTTCTCCGATGTGGAGAACGTGAAACTGTGCCAGCTCATGCGGCACCTCGGGCTCGTCGCGCGCCGCGAGCGCAAGACGATCATGGAGCGCGCCGTGAAAGGACTACAAGGGTTCGACGGGCTACGGCCCGGAGCGCCCGACACAGCGGGCCTGCTCACAGCCCCGGAAACCTCCGACTGGCCGTTGGAGGACGAGGCGGCGCGGGATCTCCGCGAGCGGTGGCTGTCGGACTTGAAACTAGAGATCAACCGGAACGAGCACGGGGGCAACCCGGTATGAGCAGCGACCCGAAGAGCATCGTCAAACCCACCAACGAGCACGCCGAGAAGATCCTGGGCACGAATTGGGCCGAGGACCGCCCCGAACGCCTCGCCCGCAACAGCGCGCACCTTCACGAGCTGCATGACGCGGTGCTCTCCAAGATCGAAGAGTTGGAGCACCAGCACAACCAGCTCCACGAGCTTTTAGACTCCGAAGGGCTCAGAGCGGGCCAGCGCCGCCACGCCCAACGCGTCGAGGCGCACGGATTGCTCGCCGCAGCGGTGAAAGCCGAGTCAGTCGGAGACTTCGAGCGCGCCGTGCTCCTGCACAAGCTCCAAACAGACCTTGACGAGATCGTGCTCGTCGCCGAAGCTCTCCTCGCCGCCGACGACGCGCTGAATGGGGCACTCGGCGCGACGGAAAACCGGCACAGGATTCTCGAGGCCGCCCGACTCGAAGTGAAGCAGCGGATCGAGACGTTCGAGCAAGACCCCCTTATAGCCGTCCCCGACTACCCCTTCGACCCACCGGACATCGACACGCGGCCCGAACCGGCCAGACGGGAACACGCCCCGGAGCCCGCGCACCAAGCGAAGCCCACGAAGACCGAATCCGGGCCATCGGAGGACCAGGCCGAGCAGGCCGCCGCTCTTTCGCCCGCTGTCGGCCAGGCCGAGCACAGCGGAGCCGGAATCGCGCACGAGCATTCCGACCCGTTCGCGCTGCACGCCGCAGCATGGCCCGAGCAATCCGCGCACAGCGCGCCAGAGACCCCCGCCGCCGCGCCAGACGAGAGCCCACATGCCGACCCGGCGCATGCCCACCCCCAATCCGCGGTGCCTGAATTCGGGGCAAACGCCGTCCATTCCGAGGCCCACAGCGGTGAAGCTGGCGGACACACCGAGGCCCAAAGCGCTCCCGCCCCGGCCGATACCGGCCACTCCGGGGCGACGACGGCGCAGAGCGCGTCGGACGGCGGCGGCCCCGATGTGGTGGACGTGGAATACACCGACACCGCGACGCAAGCCGGGGCCGCGCAAATCGCCATGAGCACCAGCCTCGCCTTCAAAGACACGGATTACCGCCCGCCGTCCACTCAGCGGGTGCGCGACGAACGGTTCGGCGACCTGCCCGCCGCGCCCGCGCCCGCCACCGACCCCGAATCGGTGGTCACCGCCTTATGCCAGCTCTCCGCGCCACTCGTGAGGAACCAACCGAGCTGCCTCGCACAGGAAGACGCGCCGATAGAGGTCTGCGTGCTCGTGGAGGAGAACGACGACGGGGAGACCGTGTACCGCTTCCACACGAACGCGGGATTCGGAGTGAACCCGCCAGGAGTGCAGATACCCGACATTTGCGAGCCCGGCTTCGAGACCTCCGTCGGCCTCGTCCTGACCAGCCCCACAGGACAACGCGCCTCCGTCCTGCACGCGACGGTCGGGGTCCTCAGCGCCGCCGAAGTCGCGGTGCGCGACTTCCAGTTCCGCCAAGAGCACGACAAACGCGAGGGCAAACGCCGCGCCCTGATCGGCATCGGGAGCACCGGCCCGATCCTCACCGAGGTCCGCCGATCCGCCGTGGGCACTATGAACCACGTGATCGGGGAACCGCCGCCCTCCCCCTTCTTCGTGGACGGCGACGAGCTCGCGGACGCGAAGCCCAACGCCGACCCCGCCATGCTCGCCGCGCACCACCCCCTCTACCGCGCCGCCGAGGGCTTGAACCCCTACCGGGGCACCGACCGGCTCGCGCAAAAGCTCGACCGCGCCGTGCGCTGGTGGGACGCGAGGACCGTCGCAGATCACACGGGGCGCGAGAGCTGGCACGTCCAGATCGAATTCGCCGCCAAACTCGTGGACGACATCTGCGTCGCCGCCGAAGTCAGGGATCGGCCCGGCGTGCAAGACGCGTTGCGCGCGATAGACGATTGGCGGCAGCCGAACCAACACGCCCTCACAGCAGACCTCGCCGCATGGCTGCCGCCGCTATGGGAGGCGGTGCGTCGCGAGCACGGCAAGAAGCTGTGGGACCGCGCCCCGTTCGACATCATCCGCCCCTACCGCGCCGTGCTCGCTCGATGGGCTTTCGCCGCCCTGCTCGCTGAGTATGAGCGCGGATGGAGCCGCGCGGAGAGCGATCCCTACTGGCTGCACACCATCTGCTACCTGCATTTGAAGGCGCATAACGACCAGATCGGGAAGCTTGACGAACGTATCCCCGACTACCCCGACGACATCTACGCCAATTGAGAGAGGAGAGAGGACCGATGGTCAAAGACGCCTGGAACGACACCATCCGAGATTTCGGAGCACAAAGCGAAGAAGAAACCAGCCCCCGGAGCCCTAGCCAGAGCGACGGGTGCTGCGGAGACTTCAACGAAGAGGATTACCTCGATTCTTTGCCCGCCCTGCCAACAGGGCTAGTAGAGCCAGACTCAGTGCCTGGCTTCGTCTACACGCCCGCGTTCCCAGTCAAAGCGGACGACGGGTTCGCGACGTTGATCGACTGGGATGCCGGATATCACGAGGAGTTAGAGGCACTTCCCGTGTTCAGCAGCATCACCGCCTTACGGTCCCAGCTTGGCGAGTATCAGCCGTGGGCGCTCGTCGCCCTGGACGACGTGCGGACCCACGCCGCGTCGCGGGGCATCGCCACGATCATGCTCAATCCCCCGGAGGGGACTTTCCCAATCCGCTGGACCGAAGAGCACTGGAACGGATGGAAGGAACATCATGGCATCGGATAGCCGAGTCGAATTCTCAGAACTCAAACAACTCGCCGCGAAAATCCACGCGGGGCCATCGAACCTCGTATCCTTCCTTGGCGACCTCGCCCCCGCGCCGCCCGGTTCGGGATGCCCGAGCCTTGACGCGCAATTACAGCGAGTCGTGGAACTGATCGGCGAGCAGCACGCCGCCACCGTCGCCCATCTGACTGGGCACGCGTCGAAAGTGCAAGAGTCCGCCGAAGCCTACGAGGCGCAAGAGCACGCCAACGCCCGCAGCCTCACATTGGGGCGCGAGGCATGACCCGAACTAGGAAACCATTGCGACCAATAGGAGGGCACGAGTGAGCACATCGTGGATCGGCGGCGACATCGCAGGACTCAGCGCCATGTCCCAAGCCATGCAGACCGGATCGGCCGCGTACAGCCAAGAGCTATCCCAGCTCGACACCCACGTCGCGGCAACCGCCCACGGCGGCGTGTGGGACGGGCAGGGCGGTGAGCAGATGCGCGCCGCATGGACGAGCGCCCGACCAGTGGCGGGCAAACCGGGCGAACTCGCGGCCCAAACAAGCGGCATCATCGGAGAGCTGTCCGACAAACTGACTGGCTTGGAGAGCAAGCTATACAACCACGCCGAGGCCTACAGCCGCCAAGGCGTCGAAATCGACGGAACAGGCCGCCCGAAGGCGCTTATCATCTCCGGCATGGGCTCGATCCCCCACGCCGCCCAGGCACGCGCCGAGGCGACCGCCGCCTACGCTCGCGACCGCAGCAGCATCCTCGAACAGGCGCAACAGCACCGCGACGAGGCAGCCGCGAAACTCAGCAAACTCACCGGAACCCCGCTCCAAGAGAAACCATCGGGCGAAGTGCCAGTCAACGCGCTGATCGGCGCACATGAGGGTATGTGGGACGATTTGTGGGACGGCGCGAAATGCGCAGGCGCGATCATCTTCGCGATAGGCAGCGCTGTGATACCCGCAGCCAAGATCCTCAAAATCAAAAAGTTGATCGAGGGACTGGGAGGAGTGCGGAAAGCCGTCGACCTCCTCTTCGTCGCCGGTACGTCCGAAGAAAAAGCCGCCGCACTCGGGGAGGCGGGCGAACTTGTCAAAAATCTTGGCATGGAACTGCTTGGCATCACCGCCGTGAAAGTTGCGTGCGGGCTATGACACAAGACGAACCCACACGGGAACAGATGCGGGCCAAGCTCGACGCGGCACTACCGAAATACGACGACAACGGCATCGGCCCTATAGCGCCAGGACCACGGATCATGTGGAAGATCGGTTTCTTCATCTCCTGCTTCGCCGTCCTGTTGGTGCCCTTCGCGTTGTTCGACGAAACCAGGCAACTCTTTCAAGGGCGCACGGGCGCGTGGAACATCGTGAACGCCCTCGGCTGGTATTGCCTGTACCTCCTTGCCTTAGAGCAAGTGGTCGAAGGTGTCATCAACAAGCTCTGGCGGCGGGACCGCCTACCGCGCATGGTGAGCAACAGGCGGACCTGGAAGATTCGCTACGGTGTCTTCGCCGCTGTCACGGTCGTTGTGATCGTATTGGCATGGTGGCTGCGATGAGCGGGGCGATATGACAAGCGCCATACTGAGCAGAGCGAACCGACAACAACCGGCCATGCCGAAACGAGGAGCACACAGCCGATGAGCGGCAGAGACCCCGATTTCAGGATCACCGAAGCAGATAAGACCCACATCCGCAACGCCTTCGAGGCCCTACTCAGCAAACTTAAGGGTCCGCGTAGAGATCAGGCCAAGGATCTCGCGACGCTGCCGTGGATGGGCGACGGATTCGGGGCGTGTCCGGACGGCGAGCACCTGCTCACCACCGCCAAAACCAGCGGGACGAAAGCCGAGAAATACGTCCACGATCTCACGAACGCTATCGAGAAATTCCGTGATGCAACGTTCGAGGTGTGGGCGGCATACGAACGGACGGATGAGGGCTCAGGCGAAGCCATCACCCAAGCTCTCGCCAAACTCGACGCTGCGGAAAAACTGGTGCCGCGCGGCTTCGCCACCACGATTTCCAGCCGCGCGCACATCGTGGGGTTCGAATGATGAAACTTATAGCCCCTCGTCGTTCTGTCGCGCTGCTCGTGGCGGCGGGGCTGGTGCTCGCCGGATGCGACCGGGGCAAGCTCAACCCGAGCGTGCCCAGCAGTGTAGGGGGCTCTTCGAACGCAGCGAGCACGACACCGACAGTCCCGCAGGATGCGATCACGTGGGAGGCGGCGGGCAACCCGTTGAAGGTGCTCAAAATCGGAGACTCGGCCACCTACACCGTCGCGGGCCTCACCATCACAATCCGAATCAATAGCTTCCAGCCCGCCCCCGACTATCCTAAGATTCTGGACGAGGAAAGCGGCACGAACGACAATTGCGGCTCGTACTGGCTCGCCGCGCTGACCACGACCTTCTCCGCGAAAAACCTCACCTGGAAGGATTGGACACTCACGCCCGTGTCCGCACTCCATGCGAGATACGGCGACCCGAAGATCAACGATTCGACCAACCCCGATCACGGTTATATCCAAGGGTACGACAGTACGCACGAGCCGGATGCCGAACCGGATGCCGCGCTGAAAGTGAAGACCGATCGCTTCGGCAAGACCGACTTCCCCTCGGTTACGTTCAACTCGAAAGCATACTTTGCCAACTGCGACGACCATCCCAACGATCAAGGGAAACATGAGGTGAGCACAAAGCCTCCGGTCGGATTGGAATGGAGTGTCTGGGCTCCTCGCGACCTCGACCCGCGAGCTTTCGGCAAGATCGCCGTGCTTTGGCGGCTTTGACCAGCGATCACCACTGATTTTCGAGAGGAGTCCCTAGCATGGGGCAGAAGGATTTCCCGCCGACCGCGCGGTCGGACTGGGGACAGAACATCGGCATCGGCGGCAGTCTCAAACCGGAGCTGGTCGAGCAGGCCAGCAAGAAGTGGGGCCAGCTCGGGGAGGACATCGCCCAAGATTTGAGCGACTTCTACCAATCAGTCGCAGGCGGTCAGCATGAGTGGCGGGGCAAGGGCTTCGACGCGTTCTACGGCGAGGCGGGGCGCGTCTACGAATCGGGGCGCGATCACGGCAAGACCTCGATGGACACCTACGCGCAGACGCTCGCGGACCATTCCTCCGACACAGCGCAGGCGAAGAGCACGGTGGCGAACAACTCGTCGTGCGAGTGGGGGCAGGACGACGGGCCAGCGGCCGAGGCCGCCGCGAACGCATTGCAGGCCATGTACCGCCCGCCCGGCGAGAACGCGTTCCAAGAGATACCGGACTTCCAGTCTCCCTCGGCTGTCGACGGCTCCGGGTTGGGCGGCGGCGGCCCGAGCGGTGCAGGCGGCAGCGGTGGTGGTTCTGGTGGCGGCGCTTCCGGCGGTGGCGCTCCGAGCGGAGACGCTGGCGGAACAGCCGACCGGAATCCAAGCGTGGGCAGCGGTGGCGACGGGGAGTACGCGCCGAGGAGCTACAGCGGCGATGGTGGGCAAGGATCGTCGGGCGACGACAAGGGGGGCGCGCAGGGCGGTTCGCCCTCTGGCGGTGAGGGCGCTGGCGGCGGCTCTCCCTCAGGCCAAGGCGGCGGCCCCGCTGGCGGTGGCCCTCCTCCTGGCGGGCCTTCCCCTTCGACGGGCGCGCAGGGTTCGCCGTTCGACTCGTCCGCATACGATCCCTCATCGCCTGCCGGGTTATCTGGCGGCATCGACTCGTCGGGCGCGGGTGGGGGTTTCGTCGGAGGCGTGGGCGGCGGGTTCGGAGGCGGCGACCGTGAGCGCACGCTGAGCCAGAAGCCGAGCGCCGTTGCAGCACGCGGGACAGAGGTTCGGATCAGCGCGCCGAAAGTGCCGAACCTGCCCAGTGGCATGGGCGCGATGCCCGGTGGCGGTATGGCCCCCGGCGCGGCGGGCAAGCGGGACGACAAGGAGCGCAAAACCCCCTCATACCTGGTGAACGCGGAGCACGGGCAAGCTATGTTGGGCGATGCGCTACCCATTGTGAACGCCCCCGTCATGGGCGAGCTGACCAAGGCCGAGCTCCAAGAGATGCAGGAGGCCTCGAAAGGGCAATCGCCGGAGAAGGAGCAGCCCGCAAAGGCCAAGTCCGGGGCCGCTCCTCCCCCGCCCCCGCCTGGCGCTCCCACCGCGCGGGGCAAAGCGGGCCAGCCCTGACGCATGTCGGCCGACGACCCGATCCGGGGGTTCTCCGCTTCGCTCGCTGCGGCGCGTCGTGCCGCCCAGGAGGCCCGCGCGCAAGCAGAGTTCGTGCTCCGCGACATCTCGGCGGCGCAGGGGCTCGATGATCGGGAAGTGGTGACGGTGACCATCGACGCGGGCTGCCACATCGCGGACGTGTCCCTCGCGCCGCGTTGGCGGCTCGCGCGGGAGCCGGAAGAGCTGGACGACGCGATAGAGCAGGGACACGAGGCCGCACGCGAGGCGCAGGACGCGGCACTCTCGAGGCTCGTGTATGAGGCGATGGCACGCGGAGAGCAGCCCGAACCGAGGCCGTTGCCATGGGGGCTAGACGACGTGTTCGGCCCGCCGACCCGCACACTAACGGGGTTGGTGGGAGACTTCCTCGACCACCAGGCGCGCGACTCGGGCGGCTCGGAGTTCGGGAAGAACGAGGCGGCGACAGTGACTGTGGAGGCGAACCAGCGCGGATTCGTGTCCTGCGGCGTCGATCCGCGCTGGGCCGACGAATGCGAGAACTGGGAGATCACAGGCGGCGTGGTGGAAGCGTCCGACAGCGCGCGGGAACTGGTGGAACAGGAAGCGGCGAAGCCAAACGCCGCGTTGGACATCGCGTATGACGCAGTGCGGATCATCTGGCAATGCGAATGAGGGAAGGGGACCAGAGCCATTGAGCAGCACTGACCACGGGCCGAGCGTGACTATCGCGGACCTGCGCGCCGACGCTCAGACATGGCGGGAGCGCGGCGCGACCCTCGCGGGACTCGCGCAGTCGATCCGGGCTGTAGCCCTGGACTCCGACCGGCTCGGCGTGTTCGCCCTCGTGGGCCAGACGCACAACAGCCTCGCGGAACAACTCTCCCAGCAATGCGCCGCGAGCAGCACGGCAGCCGAATGCCTCAGCACCGACCTCACGCAAGCGGCGGACACGTACGAGCACGCGGAGGAAGAATCTGCTCGCGGCCTGCACGGGACCGGCCAGCAGATCGAGAGGGGCAATCCGTGACAGCGCACATCCAAGCACCGGAACCCGCAGCCGCCCAGACCGTCGCAGAGCGCTACGCACGAAGCGCGGAGGCATGGCGCGCGCTCCCCTCCGTCTTCGACCAGGCGATGGCCGAAGCGCTCAGCGCTACTGATGTCGAATGGACGCGGGAGAAAGCGCGAGAGCTTCACGCGAGCCTGGCTATCCTGCTCTCCGCTCAACAGGGCGTGCTCGACAACTTCGCCGAGAGCGCGTCCGCCCTGCCCCAACTCTCCGCGAGCGCACAGATTTGGCCCCAGACCAGCACCACCGCTGACAGCATCAAAACAACAGGGACGTTGCGGGCCGCAAGCTCATGGCGAGGGGACGCGGGCAACAGCTACACGACAGCGGCCCACGAACAATCCGGCACGGCAGACCGTATCGCGAACTCGGCCGACGCCATCGCCGCAATTCTCGGCAAGCTCGCCGCAGCCGGGACCGCGTACGCCATCGCCGCAGCTGTGACCACTGAGAAGACCACAGCCGAACTGACCGACCACGCCGCCGCCCTCGCGGCAGGGCACGGGACACTACGAACCCTCGGCCATGCCCTCCGCACAGCCGCCGCCGCAAGCGAACTCATCACCGACGCCGCAGACCATCTCCTGCGCGCTATCCAATCCAACGGGGCCAGACTCGCGAGCCTGAACGAAACACCACCGCAAGCATGAGGCATCTTGTCCGCCGTTCCTCCCTGGCCTATGCGCCCGGAGCGTAAGCCCCGGTATGCAGCGGGTAGGCAGCAAAGGGAAAAACAACTATTAGAACAAATGTTCACATATATACAAAAGTCCTCGTCCGACTACGTGTTTACATCGAGCCAAGATCGCCAAAAATCGCAAACATGCAGGTAGACATACCAGCTCTACTACGACGTGTAAGCCGGAACGACGCGTGTGGCCCGCCCCTGCAGGGGCGGGCCACACGCGTCGTCGGGCACTCCATCGCGGCGAACACCATACTTCCAGCGCCTCAGGCATCCACATGCGCTCCATATATTCCTGTCGTACACGTGTTCTAGTATCAAGAGTGCGCCACGCTTACGCGCCAAATGCCACGGCGCCAGCTAGTCTGAGTAGGAGTCATATGGTCACGCAATTGTCAGCAGTCGGGCTTTTCGCCGGCATCGGTGGAATCGAGCAGGGGCTCGCCCAGGCCGGCATTCGCTCCGAGCTCCTCTGCGAGATCGACAGCGGAGCGGTCGCCGTGCTTCGGCGACACATGCCCGAAGTGCCCCTTGCGCCCGATGTGCAGACGATCGAGTCCATCCCCAAGGTCGATGTCGTCGCGGCAGGGTTTCCTTGCCAGGACCTCTCCCAGGCCGGACGGACAGCTGGAATCACCGGAGCGCGCAGCGGACTGGTCGAACATGTCTTCAGGCTCGTGCGCAAACCTGCCAATGGGCCAAAATGGCTCCTGCTGGAGAATGTGCCGTTCATGTTGCAGCTCGACCGGGGAAAGGCGATGCGTTACCTCACAACCACGCTTGAGGAACTCGGCTTCACATGGGCCTATCGAGTCGTGGACACCCGAGCATTCGGACTTCCGCAACGACGGCTGCGTGTCGTGCTCCTCGCCTCGCGCACCGAAGATCCACGCGCAGTCCTCTTTGCGGACAATGCAACCCCTAGGGAGCCCGCCGATCCCGCGAAGCACGCCTGTGGCTTCTACTGGACGGAAGGCACCCGCGGGCTCGGCTGGGCCGTCAACGCCGTGCCCACGCTGAAGGCCGGGAGCACGATCGGAATTGCCAGCCCCCCCGCGATCCGCCTCATCAAGGATCGCAGCCTCGTAACCCCCAGCATCGAAGACGCCGAGCGGCTCCAAGGATTTCCCGCCGGGTGGACAGCCCCATCTGTCGAGGACGCCCGCACCCGCAAGGGGCACCGCTGGAAACTCGTCGGCAACGCCGTGAGCGTGCCCATGGCCAAGTGGGTTGGCACCCGCCTTGTCGCTCCGGCCGATCACGACCCCACCCGAGATACCCCCCTGCCCAGTGGCGCCATCTGGCCAGATGCCGCTTGGGGCTCCAACGGATCAGCTTCCCGCGTCGATCTGACACAGTGGCCGGTGCGGCAAAGCTACCAACATTTAGAGAAGTTCATCCAAGCGCCAAAGCCCCTCTCCTTCCGGGCGACAGCAGGCTTCTTGAAACGCGCGGAGAACAGCAGCCTCCGATTCGCCGACGGCTTCCTCGCCGACGTACGGACGCACTTAACCAGGATTGAAGCGTCTCAGGCAGTCTGAGACCACGAGCGAAACGAGGAAAACATTGGACGGGCCGTCAATCATTGCCCGTACGCTCTCGCGGCCTGCGGTCTCGGATAGTCACGGCAACATCTGGCAGTACCACTCAAGATCAGACCGGCACTCCAAGGTGGCCTGCTGGGCAATCTTATTTGACATGCTGCAGCGCAGCGAGGCG
The DNA here is from genome assembly GCF_051660745.1 of Segniliparus sp. Lineage (NCBI taxonomy): Bacteria > Bacillati > Actinomycetota > Actinomycetes > Mycobacteriales > Segniliparaceae > Segniliparus > Segniliparus sp. Next base: position 17,560 of record NZ_JBOFQF010000012.1, read on the forward strand.
CTACGTCGACACGTGACGAACGGAAACGTAGTGCTCGGTGTCAACCACCCGATGCGGGACCCCGAGCTGGACAGCACGATGAAACTCGACCTGGTCATTGCCACTCGCAGCTCCGCACCATCGCGCGCACACATCAGAACAACCCTCGCGGACCTGGCTATACGCTGGTCAATACGGCTATCGGAGAAGCAACAACAAACGCTGGCAGACTTGCCGCAGTTTGCCGCAGGGCCAGCTGAGGTAGTGCTCGTTTCACTCGAGGCGAAGGCTTGCATGACAGCGCACATCAAGGCACTGCCTCGACTGCACTCCGAGCTCACCTCGTCCCATGCCATAACGCACGCGAATACCGACAGCACCCTCGCAGTGGGCCTCACCATCGTGAACGCTGCATCGACGTTCGTCAGCCCAGACCTCAACAAGTTCAACCTGCAAGAACACGCTCCAGATGTGTCCCCACTCTCCCAGCCGCATTGGACTGAACGCGTAGTCGAAAAGCTTGAGAAACTGCCTCGCAAGACAAGGCCGTCCGCAAAGGGCTTCGATGCCTTCGGAATCGTCGTTGTCGATATGCACAACGACGGCTCTCCGGTCAGCATCGTGAAACAGCATCCAGCCCCACAACCTGGCGATATGTGCCATTACGACCAGATGGTCACCCAGCTCGCCCACGCCTATCGCGTCTCATTCGGCCACATCGCCTAACCCTGGGAATCTGAGGAAGACCCCTTAGAGTCAACATCTAGCCTGAGGTGTGTTGTTTTTTGGCACGCGAGGTGGTACGCTAATCTCGTACTAGAAGATGCACCGCAGAGAACGGACCACCTCCGATCTCGAGCGGATCGAGCCCTAGGAGCTGACGTGACCCTCCCCCTTTCTCCCTTGTCAACTTTCCAGACCGCACTAGACCTCTCGGCCGGGTACTACGTCAAGGGGATCCCCTTGTCAGAGAAGTGCTTCCTCGCTACCACTCATTTCGACCAGGTCAGAGTGATCACCCGCAACCCCAAACACTTCAAGCCAGGTGCGAAACTCAGCCCTTTCGACTCCGACGAACTGGAGAGAGAGCGGACCATCCACGAGCTGATCCAACGCGCCTTGGTTGGCAACAAGGCTAAAAACGTTCCATCCTACCGGCAATACATCGAATCAGTAGCCCTTGGCGGGGTCGGCATCCTGCCGCCAATCCACCTTTGGTCCGAAGACGGCCTACGACCCGTTCTGCATGATGGTATACATTATCTCCTTGTCCCCAATGGAGAACATTTGTTGGCCATCGACGGCGAAACCCAACTGGCTGCCCATTGGGAACTTGGCGAGCACCCGGCAACCCCTGAGATTCGCAAAGCTCACCGCGATTTCCCGCTCGCTTGCGTCATCCATCATGGAGTCCCCGTCATTACAGCAAGACAGTACTTCCACGACCTAAACGTCTTGGCGGTTCGCCCGAACACCAGCCTTGGACTCTCAATGGATGCAAAAGATCCCGTTATGCAGGTCGTCTCAGATGTCGAGGCAGCCGTCAAAGTACTACAGCACGGAGTAGAAAAACAAGCGCGTCAGCTTAAGAAGAACGATCACAAAATCGTCACCTTACAAGCGCTCCGACAAATGGTCGTCAACATTGCGAAAGGGATTAGCGGCGTACAATACGGCGCTCGTCCAGCCCCAATAGACGAAGCCGTAATTCCGGACCTCAAAGAGGTATCCATCAAATGGATCGAGAGATATTTCAATGAGTTTCTCAGCGAAATAACGTATCGCGAAAAGTATCTCGCGGGAACAGGCTCCGTGCTCGCGTCGGTTGGCGCAATGGGCGAAATCCTCTTGCGACAAAGCCCCGACGAGCGTGCTGAAACTCAGGATCGACTGATCACAATGCTACGTGAAGTCAACTGGGAGAAAGGCGAGCACTGGATCGGCATAGCGGGCAACTTCACCCCAACTGGAGTGTTCTCCGTGAAGGGCACCAAAGAAGTTGCTTACGCCGTCTATAACGCACTCACCGATCCAGAGAACAGCAGCTACCGGCGAGTGCGCTCCCACTAGCCGGGCATGCGTTGACCTACGAGACGATGGGACTTCAGATGGGCGTGCAAACGACAGTGCTTGTCGCACTTGGCCTCGCGGCTCTAACTGCAGTCGCCAGAGCTATCGTCATCCTCGCCTCCCTACGTGTAGTCCGGCACCTCAGTTCCGACTGCAGTAGCGCGGAACGCACAAGAATCTGCACCATTCTAGTGAAATCCCTCAGCGGAAACCCAGACAAACTTTTAGACTTAATAGCAGCGCTACGTGGCCCACGTGCCCCGTAAGGCCTCGAACATCCCCCAGGCCCCGACCAACCTCGCAGTGGTCATCGACCGGCTGGAGCAGGACCACAGCTACCTCACCGAAGGCGGCGTGTTCACCCCCGACCTCATCGAGACCTGGATCAAGATCAAGCGCGAGCA
>NZ_JBOFQF010000013.1:0-1503 GCF_051660745.1 Segniliparus sp.
CTAGGGCGTGTTGCTAAACAGCTTCGGGCGCCTCGTGGGCGAGTCTTGGATGCGTGTCGCGTGATGTGATCTCTGACGAGGCCTGGGCTGTGATCGGCCCGCTGTTCCCGAACGTGAAGTCGACGGGACGGCCGCCGGTGGATCGGCGCACAGTGGTCGAGGCGACGGCGTGGCGGTTTCGGACGGGCGCGCCGTGGCGGGACGTGCCGGAGCGTTTCGGGAACTGGAACACGATCTACAAGAACTTCAACCGGTGGTCCGAACAGGGTGTGTGGGCGCGGGTGCTGGAGAGGACGCAGTCGCTTGCGCAGCAGTCCGGAGACCTGGACTGGGTCGCGTCGATCGACTCCACGATCGTGCGCGTGCACCAGCACGGCGCTACCCTGCCGCGCACCACAGGGGGCTCAGTCGAACTACAAGAAGTTCGGTGAGGAGCCGTCCGATCACGCGATCGGCCGCTCCCGCGGCGGGCTGACGACGAAGAACCACCTGGTCTGTGACGGGAAGGGACGCGCACTCGCGTTCATCCTCACGCCCGGGCAAGCGGCGGACACCAGCATGCTCGCCGCCACGTTGAGCGAGATCCGCGTCTCGGGCGCGAGAGGCAGGCCGCGGTCAAGACCAGACCGAGTGCTCGCGGACAAGGGCTACCCGTCCAAGGCGAACCGGGCCTGGCTGCGCGAGCGCGGGATCGCCGCGACGATCCCCGAACGCGACGATCAGATCGCCCACCGGCGCAAGCGCCGCGGGCGACCGATCGACTTCGGCGACCAGCAACGTGCCCGCTACCGCGGCCGCAACGTCGTCGAGCGGTGCTTCAACAAGCTCAAGCAATGGCGTGGGATCGCGATGCGCTCAGACAAGACAGCACGGAACTACCACGCCGGCCTCTGCCTCGCCGCAACCCTCCACTGGCTCACCAGCACCTTTAGCAACACGGCCTAGTGTGCTGCGTGGTCGCCACCTACTCGGAGCAACGCTCCCACCGGTTTTTCTGACTGAATCGGCCTGGGTTTCGTTCCGTTCTTCAAGCAAGGATGGAATCGATGAATCAGAAGTACTCTCCCGAGATGCGTGAGCGGGCGCTGCGGATGCTGGATGAGGCCAAGCCCGAGCACCCGAACCTTATGACCGCCGTCCGTCACGTCGCTGGCCTGCTGGGCATGAGCGCGGAGACGTTGCGGGTGTGGCATCGCCGCCGCGAAGTCGACGCCGGTCAGCGGCCCGGGGTGCCCAGCGACATTGCTGAGGAGAACGCGCGGCTGCGTCGCGAGGTCGCCGAGTCGCGGCGCGCCAACGAGATCCTCAAGGCGGCGAGCGTGTTTTTCGGGCTCTTCACAGTTGAGGGTGTAGTCGCGGTCTGAAACCGGCACGGCCAGCACTGCACGGTCTGGTTCGAGCAGGTGGCCGACGGCTTCGAGATCGAGCTCGTCAAGGCGACAGAACGTGGTCAGATCAGGGCAAGCGAAGGTAGCGTCAAGCACGTCGAGGTCTTCTTGATGG
>NZ_JBOFQF010000014.1:0-30348 GCF_051660745.1 Segniliparus sp.
GGGCCATGCCCATGTTGCCGAGCCAGTGCTGCACGAGGAAGGTGGTGTGGAAGCCGATGAAGGTGAGCCAGAAGTGCAGCTTGCCCAGGCGCTCGTCCATCATCCGCCCGGTCATCTTCGGGAACCAGAAGTAGATCCCGGCGTAGGTGGCGAACACGATGGTGCCGAAGAGCACGTAGTGGAAGTGCGCGATGACGAAGTAGGAGTCCGACACGTGCAGGTCGAGCGGCGGGGCGGCGAGGAGCACGCCGGTGAGCCCGCCGAAGAGGAAGGTGACCAGGAAGCCGCAGGAGAAGAGCATCGGCGTCTCGAAGGTGAGCTGGCCCTTCCACATCGTGCCGATCCAGTTGATGAACTTGATGCCGGTCGGGATGGCGATCAAGAAGGTCATGAAGCTGAAGAACGGCAGGAGGACCGCGCCGGTGGCGTACATGTGGTGCGCCCACACCGCCACCGACAGCGCCGCGATGGAGAGGGTCGCGTAGATCAGGGTGTTGTAGCCGAAGACGGGCTTGCGGGAGAACACCGGGAAGATCTCCGAGACGACTCCGAAGAACGGCAGGGCGAGGATGTAGACCTCGGGGTGGCCGAAGAACCAGAACAGGTGCTGCCACAAGATCACGCCGCCGTTGGAGGCGTCGAAGATGTGGGCGCCGAAGTGCCGGTCGAGGGCCAGGCCCATCAGGGCCGCGGTGAGGATCGGGAAGGCGAGCAGCACGAGCACGCTCGTCACCAGGATGTTCCAGGTGAAGATCGGCATCCGGAACATCGTCATGCCCGGCGCCCGCAGGCACACCACGGTGGTGACCATGTTCACCGCGCCGAGGATGGTGCCGAGCCCGCCGACCGCGAGGCCGGTGATCCACAGGTCGGTGCCGACGCCCGGCGAGTACTTCACGCTCGACAGGTTGGTGTACATGGTCCAGCCCGCGTCGGCCGCGCCGCCGGGGGTCAGGAAGCCGGAGAGGGCGATGAGCCCGCCGAAGAGGAACAGCCAGTAGCTGAACGCGTTCAGCCGGGGGAACGCCACGTCCGGCGCGCCGATCTGCAGCGGCAGCACCACGTTCGCGAACCCGAACACGATCGGGGTCGCGTAGAGCAGGAGCATCGCGGTGCCGTGCATCGTGAACAGCTGGTTGAACTGCTCGGGCGAGAGGAACTGCAGGCCGGGCTGCGCCAGCTCGGCGCGCATGAGCAGCGCCATGAGCCCGCCGACGAGGAAGAACACGATGCACGTGACGATGTACATGTTGCCGATCACCTTGTGGTCGGTGGTCGTCACGAACTTGTAGAGGAACGATCCCTTCAGGCCGCCGCGGGCCGGGTAGGGGCGTGTAGCGGCAACTTCCGTGTCAGGTAACGGGGCAATTGCGGTCACGGCTGCTCCTTACTAGTTCTCTCGCGAGCGATTACGTCGTACGTCTTACGCGCCAGGGACGTACGTCCCCACATCGGGGGCTGTACGTCCTGCCCCTCTAGCCTAACCCCTCCCCTTCTCGGGGTTCGCATTGGACTACCGCCTGTCGTAGACGGCTCGGCTCCGCAGCGTTCGGCGGCCAGTCCGCCGTGGTGGGCCGCAAGCGGAAGACGAGCGGAAAGAGGCCGCTCGGGACGGCCTGCCGCCATCGCTGTGATGTTGGCGGGCTCGGGCGTGTCCGACGCGCGCGTCGGCGCGGTATCGTGTGGAGACGGTATCTCTATCGAGAAATGATCGCCGAGGCGAGGAGCGTGGAACGATGCGTCGAGCCCTGTTCAAGAAACAAGTGGCAGCACTGGCCGCCTTGGCCGCGGGCGTCTTCGCCCCGGCCGCGGGCGCGACGCCCAAACCGGTGAATCCGGACTGGCCGCCGATCCCGATGGACGAGGAGCTGTTCGGGGACAACCCGGAGCTTGTCGCGCGGACCAGCGGCTTCGTCCAATCCTTCTACGAATGCCTCAGCTCCTGCTCGGTCGACGAGCAGCTCGGGTACCTGCGCTTCCCGACGAAGATCGTCCTGCCGTCCGCGACCATCCGGGACGCCGCGCAGTACCGGGCCGCGGCCGAACGGGCCCGGCAGGACGTCGCGGACCCGGACCACTTCGTCAACACGTTCAAGGCCACCGGCGACGAGGACAACCCCCTCGTGCACGTGACTGTGCTCTCCTCCGGAACCCACCGGGCGACCGGCGAGTCGTTCCGCTTCCTCACCGACGAGCAGCTACAACTCACGTGGAACGACGACACGAGCTCGTACGTGATCACCCGATACCAGATCAACACGATGGCGCCTGCATGATTCGACCGACCAGGATCCGACCGGCTTTGACAGCGATGCTGCTCGCCGCGACGGCTTCCCACCTCGTCCACGTCCCCCCTGCCTCGGCAGACCCGAACGGCAGCATCGCCAGCTGCTCCTACTCGCTGCCCAAGAACCCGGAGCCGAACCCTGGGATCTCCGACGAAGTCCGCGATTTCGCCCAGGCCTGGTTCGACGGCCTCTCCAACCGCGCACCCGCCGACGAGATGCTCGGCTTTTTGAACCTGCACTCCTTGGTCATGTCGTTCCCCGGCCCCGGCCCCGGCCCCGACGCCGAGTCGGTCTGCGACGAGGCCAGTTTCCGCGAGTGGTACGACAAGGCGGGCGCGCGGTACGCCGACCAGCACCACGACATCCTCTCCTTCGACGTCGGCGGCACCGACGACCTGCCCATCGTGCACTCGTCTGTGGCCTGGTCCGGGAAGGACGCGCAAACCGGCCAGCCGTTCAGCTACACCTTGGACCAGGCCTGGTCGCTGGCGCGGGGCGGGCCGCACGGCTTCGTGATCGAGGCGTACCTCGTGAGCGGCCTGGCCCCGGCGTGAGCATGCCGCCGCGCCCGTCTGCCGCGCTGCTGCCGCTCGTCGTCGCCCTCCTCGCCGGTTGCGGCGGAGGGGCAAAACCCGTCCCAGGGGCCACCGTGTCCAAGGAGCGGACGGAGATCGAGGGGATCGGCCTCATCGGCGTCCCGCACACCGAGCAAGGCGCCTGCGCGCAGCCGGTCTTCGAGATTCCCACCCCTGCGGGCCTGGCCGATCCGGACGAAGGAGCGCCAGCCCCGCCCCCGCCGCCTGCCGAACCCCCGCCGCCAGCCGAACCCGAGGAAACGCCTGCTGTGGCTTCGGCCGGTCCTGCCGGATCGCATCGGATCCTCGTCGTCGGCGACTCGCTCTTGGACGGGCTGTGCGCGCTCGGCCTCGGCGGCCGCGTCGTCGGCCGAGTCGCCGAGCGGACCGCAGAGACCCCCCCGAACTACCTCGGCCCGGTCGTCGCCGGACTCCCCCAGCCCGGCTCGGTCGGCTCGCTCGCATTGGACCAGATCAAGGACCTGCGCCCCGACCTCGTCCTGGTCCGGTCCGACCTCGCGGGCGGACTGGGCGCCGACCTCGCCTCGATCGCGCCGGTGCTCCCGGTGGGGCCGGGCGGCGACGGGCAGCCGCCCGCAGCCTGGCAACGCCAGTTCCTCGCCCTCGGCGCGGCGTTCGAGCGCGAGGCGCAGGCGCGCGCCCTCCTCGACCAGTACCAGGCGTTCGTGAAGGCGCAACGCGAGGACGACGCGCTCGACCCCGGGCACACCCGCGCCTCGCTGGTGCGTTTCGGCAACGGGAGGATCGCCGTCGAAGGACCGGAGAGCTTCGCGGGCTCCGTGCTCGCGGACCTCGGCGTCGACCGTCCTCCGGCGCAGGCCTCCGGCGCGGAACGCGCCATCGGCGCCGCCCAGCTCCGCGACGCGGACGGCGATCTGATCTATGCGAGCTTCGGCGAGCCCGAATCCTTTGGGGAGAGCGTGATCGCCTCGCCCGAGTGGCGCCGCCTCGCGTCCGTGCGCTCGAAGCAGGTGTTCGCGGTCCACGACCAATGGTGGTATCGCGGCGCCGGGCCCATCGCCGCGTTGGACGTGGTCGTCGACGTGGTGGGCTCGCTCAACGCCCCGCCCCCGCCGTAGTCGCTCCTCCTGGCCGAGTCACCACGCGGGCTGGCAGAGGAACGCCGAGGGATGCGCGCCGATCCGCGCGATCACCACGGCGAGCCGCTCCGATCCGCGCAGCTTGAGCCTCGGGCGCAGCGCGTCAGGCTCCACGTCCACCCCCCGGGTCAAGATCTCCACCGCGCCGACCTGCCGCGCCTGCAACGCCGCGCGGAGCTTTTTCTCGCTGTACGGCAGCTGCTCCAACACCCGGAACCCTCGTGTCCCAGGCGGCGGCGCGTCGCCGGTGAGATAGGCGATATGCGGGTCGAGCTGCCAGAGACCGTGCCTGTGCGCGTAGTGCCGGACCAGGCCGGACCGCACGATCGCGGGGTCCGGGTCCACAATCCACTCCCCTGCGGGCGCGGCGGCGCAGTCGTCCGGCTCCTCGTCGGTGATCTGCTCGACGAGCCCGTCCTTGCCGAGGACGCTCGCCCGCCGCGCCGCTGTGGCGAGCCCTGGCGACCACAACGCGGCCTCGCGGGCCGAGCCTGCGAGCGACACCACCTCGATCTCGCCCGCGAAGCCGAGCGCGCGCAGTTTCGCGAAGTCGAGCCCAGGGGCGCATTTGACCACGAGGTCGCGGCCCGCGCAGGCCTCGAACAACGCGGGCAGCGCGGGTTGGAAGGCCTCGGGGTCCACTGTGCGCCCGGCGGCGGAGCGGCGCGCCGGATCGGCGACGAGGACGCAGTCCCGGCTCGCGGGCGCGAGCGCGTCCGCCCGGACGATCCCAGTCCGCGCCTGGTCCGCGAGATTGTGCCGCGCGATCGCGAGGCGCACCGGGTCAAGGTCCGAGCCGAGGGCCGGGGCGCAGGTTCCGGCGAGCTCGCGCAGCTCCGCGCCGATCGAGCACGTGACGTCGTGCACGGCACGGCCCGCCAGCCGCGCCGCCCGGTGGCGGGCGACCTGCGTCGGCGTGGCTTGTTGCAGGGCCTCGTCCGTGAACAGCCAATGCTCCGCGTCCGCGAGCTTCTCGCGCGCCCTGCGCCGCAAGAGCGCCGTCTCCACCAGGGCGGCGGCCCATCCGCCGAACCTCGCCCGTGCTGCCGCGACATCCCCGAGCAGGCTGGCCTTCGACAGCTCGCGCCCGGCGACTTCCGCGAGCGCGACGTGTCCCTCTGCCGAGCTGAGGTACGCGACGTCGTCGAGCGTGAACTGGTACGCCACGCACCTGAGCTTAGTGTTTTCCGGATCCCGGCTTCAGGCAGGCTGCGCCTGGGCGACGGGGCGGGCGGCGACCGTCATCGCCCAGCCGCTGCGCGCCAAGACCCGGCTCGGCACAACGCGCAGCACGAGCTGCACGAGCGGTCCGATCCCGAACGCGTAGACCAGCGTGCCGACCCCCACCGACCCGCCAAGGAGCCAACCGATGGTCAACACAGTCCCCTCGATGCCGGTGCGGACCAGCCAGACCGGCCTGCCGGTGTTGGCCACCAGCCCGGTCATGAGGCCGTCGCGGGGACCGGCCCCCATATCCGCCCCGATGTAGAGGACTGTGGCCACCGCATTGAGCGCGAGCCCGCCGAGCAGCATCACGACCCTCGACATCAGCGAGGACGGCGGCTCGATCGCGCCGAGCCCCGCGTCCACGACGACCGCGATGACCGCGACGTTGACCACCGTGCCAATGCCCGGTTTGATCCCGAGCGGCCGCCAGGCCAACAGGACCAGCACACCGACGAGCGCCGTGACGAAGCCGATGGACAGTCCAGTTCGTATCGAGAGCGCCTGATGCAGCACGTCCCAGGGGTCCAGCCCCAAGTTCGCGCGGACCATGAAGGACATCGAGAGGCCGTAGAGGGTGAGCCCCGCGACCAGTGCGAAATCCCGGAACGACCAGTAGCCCTCGTCGGAAGAGCCGACGAACCAGTGCGCGGAGTCGTGTTGTGTCAGGCTGTGGCGTGTCATAGCATTCATGCTGGCCCAATACTGGCCTTCCTATCAATATCCAGTTTTGCTAATCTGGACTCATGTCGAGAACTGGTCCTGTCCTCATCCCCGCCGCCGCGCCCGGCGCTCACGTCGACGCCGCCACACTCGCCCGCCACCTGGGCAACTGGCGCACCTCGCCGGACGCCGGACCGGTCTACCACGCCCTCGCGGACGCCATCCGGCTCTCGGTCCTCGACGGGCGCCTGCCGCTCGGCGCGCAGCTGCCGAGCGAGCGGACCCTGTCCGCCGCGCTGCGGGTCAGCCGCACCACCGTCACCTCCGCGTACAGCGAGCTGCGGGAGTCCGGCCATCTCGTCGGGCGGCAGGGCGCGCGCAGCGTCACCGCCCTCCCCCGCGCGAACCGGCCCGAGCACCGGGGCGGGTTCACGCCCGCCCCGACGGCGGGCATCGACCTGGCCAACGCCTCCATGGCGGCCCCGGAGGGGGTGATCTTCGAGGCGTACCGGGAGGCCGTCGACTCGCTCTGCCCCTATCTCGCGGGCATCGGGCTCGACCATTACGGCCTGCCGCAGCTGCGCGAGGCAGTGGCCCAGCACTACCGGGAGCGCGGCCTACCGACGAGCCCCGAGCAAATCATGATCACCAGCGGGGCGCAGCACGCCCTCGCGCTGCTGCTCGCCACCTACGTCGCCCCGCTCGACCGGGTGCTCGTCGAGCACCCCACCTACCTCGGCCTCCTCGAAGCGGTGCGCCGCCACGGCGCGAAACCGGTCCCCGTCGGAGTCAGGTCGGTGACGGCGCGCGAGGAACGGCTCGGGGTCGAGGCGGGCTGGGAGCCGTCCGCCATCGAGATCGCGATGCGCCAGACCGCGCCCAACCTCGCCGTCATGATCATCGACAACCACAACCCCACCGGGCTCACCATGCCCCTCGAACATAGGAAAGCCTTGGCCGACGCGGTGCTGCGCACCCGCACCCTCACCGTGATCGACGAATCGCTCCTGGACATCTGGCACGGCGCGCCGCCGCCGTCCCCATTCGCGAGCCTCACCGCCGAGCGGCCCGAGCTGGTGATCACGTTGGGCTCCATGTCGAAGTCCTTCTGGGGCGGCCTGCGCCTCGGCTGGATCCGGGCCGAGGCCGAGGTCATCCGGCGCGTGGCGGCCACCCGCCCGACCATCGACCTCGGCACGCCCATCGTCGAGCAGCTCACCGCGACAAGCCTGCTCGGCAAAGCCGACCAGGTGCTCCCAGCCCGCCAGGCGCTCATCGCCGAAAGGCGCACGTTCCTCGCCGCCGAGCTCGCCCGCGTCCTGCCCGATTGGGAGCCCACCACCGGCAAGGGCGGCCTGAGCCTATGGGTGCAGCTGCCCAAACCGATGAGCTCGGCCCTCGCGGCGGCCGCCGCGAGGCTCGGCCTCGCGCTCGTCGCCGGGCCCCGGTTCGGGACCGGCGGAGCGTTCGAACGGCACCTGCGCATCCCGCACACCCAGCCGGAGCCGGTGCTCGCCCAGGGCGTGGAGCTCCTCGAACGGGCCTGGCGCTCGGTGACCGGGGGGTCGGGCGAGCTCACCCCGCACACACTGGTGAGCTGAGCGAGGAGCCTGCCTCAGCCGCGCACGAGCTCGAACAGCGGGATCTTGCGGGACGTCTTCGCCTGGTACTGGGCGAAAGTCGGGATCTGCGCCGCGAGGACGGCGAACAACTCGGCGCGCTCCTCCTCGGGCAGCTCCCGGGCGACCGCCTCGTAGTCCTCGGCCCCGAACTCGACCCTCGCCGCAGGGTTGGCCCGCAGGTTGTGCGCCCACGCCGGATCCTTGTCGGCCCCCGCGTAGGACGCTGGCAGATACCGCCGCCCTTCGCGCTCGTACAGGAACAGCGGGTTGGTCCTCGGCTGCCCCGACTTCGCCCCGACCGTGTGCAGCAGGGCGAGCGGGACGCCGTCGAAGGCCCCGCCGACCTTGCCGCCGTTCGCGCGGAACTCCGCCACGACCGCCTGGTTGAAGCCGTTGAGCTGGTCGGCGGTGAGCTTGGCCGGGTCGACCTGGGAAGACGTCGCGTCGGTCATGGGCCGAGTCTACGCCGCGCCGTCATCCGGCCGGGAATAGCGGACTGATGTGCGCCGTTGCACCAAGGGTCTGCATCGCCAACCGTCTGGAGGCACGTGTGAAGATCCGCTTCGGGGTCGGTTTGGGGGCTGAAGTCGCCCCGAAAGAGCTGGGCCGTCTCGTCGACCGGCTCGAAGCCGCCGGGGTTGACTCGTTGTGGTTCTCCGAGCTTGTCTCCTCCCAGGCGGTCGATCCGTTCGTCGGCATGGCGTACGCGTTGTCGAGGACTGCGCGGCTCAAGGTCGGCACGTCGGTGGCGGTGCTGCCAGGGCGCCATCCCGTGCAGGTCGCAAAGCAGCTGGCCTCGCTCGCCGCCCTTGCGCCCAAACGAGTGCTGCCCGTGTTCGGCCTGCGGCCTGCGCTCGCGGCGGAGCGGGAGGTTTTCCCAGTGCCCGACGGAGCCCGAGCCGCAGTGTTCGACGAATCGCTGCGGTTGCTCAAATCAGTCCTGGAACAGGACTCCGTCGCATTCTCCGGGGACTATTTCCAGGTCAGCTCCGCGACCGTCGGCGCGCGTCCTGCGAGGCCTCTCGACATCTGGCTCGGCGGTTCGGCTCCTGCGGCCTTCGACCGTATCGGCAGGCTCGGCGACGGCTGGCTGGGAAGCTTCCTCACCCCGGCCGAGGCCCGTCGGGGCAGGAAGGCGATCCAAGCCGCCGCCGCCGAAGCAGGCAGGGAAATCGAGCCCGACCATTTCGGCATCTCCCTCCTGGCCAGCGGCAAGGAGCCGCCCGCCGAGCTGGCCGCCGCAGTCCGCACGCTCCGGCCCGACACCGATCCGACGGAGCTGATCGCCACAGGCTGGCCGGACCTGCACCGCAAGATCGACGGCTACGTGGACGCTGGGTTGACTAAATTCGTCATCCACGCTGTGCCCGACGGCAACGGCCTCGACGCGTTCGTGGACGGATTCGCCGCCGAGCTCCTGCCACGCGAGAACTGACACAGGCGCCCCTTGGGCATGCGCGCGGCTACGCGGATTTCGAGACGATCACGGATTTCGAGACGATGTCGTCCACGAACGGCGCGACGGCTCCGATGATCTCGTCCACCGCCTCTCCCGTCATGCCTGACTCGACGAGCGCGAGCGCCAGATGTCCGGCAGCCGCGCTGAAATGATGCGCGAGAATCCCCCTGCCTTGATGGACCTGTCGCAGCGACGTGCCTGCGTACGGGCGCGGGCCGCCCAGCACGGTGGCGAAGAACTCCACCTGCCTGCCCTTCAACCTCCCCATGTCCATGCCCGTGAAAAACCCGGCGAGCGACTCGTCGGCGAGCACTTTCTGGTAGAACAGCTCGACAATCTCCTCCAGCGCCTCGGCGCCGCCGATCTGCTCGTAAACGGTGGGCATTGGGCAAGTGCACCGGCGCAGGGTTATCCCGGCGTCAGCCTTCGGCGCCAGTGTCGTGAACCTCTGCGCACGTGCCCGTCCCGACGGCGGTGAGACTGTGCCGGAACGGGGCCGACTAGGCTCGGGGCCATGCGTATCGCCACCTGGAACATCAACTCTGTCCGCGCACGGGTGGACCGGGCAGTCGCATGGCTGGAGCGCTCCCAAGTGGATGTGCTCGCCCTGCAGGAGACGAAGTGCACGGACGCGCAGTTCCCCGAGGAGCCGTTCCGCGAGGCGGGCTACGCCGTGGCGCACACCGGCAACAGCCAGTGGAACGGCGTGGCGATCGTCTCCCGGCTCGGCCTTGCCGATGTGCAGATCGGCTTCGACGGCCAACCCGGCTTCCACAAAGACCCCGAGGCCGAGGCGCTGCCCGAGCCCCGCGCCATCGCCGCGACCTGCGGCGGCGTGCGGATATGGAGCCTGTACGTCCCCAACGGGCGCGATCTCGCCGACCGGCATTACGGGTACAAGCTCGAATGGCTGGCCGCGCTCAAAGACCAGGCCTCAGGCTGGCTCGCGGCGGACGCGGACGCGAGGATCGCGCTCACCGGCGATTGGAACATCGCCCCATTCGACGAGGACGTGTGGGACCTGTCGTTCTTCGCAGGCAAGACCCACATCTCCGAGCCGGAGCGCGAGGCGTTCTTCGCCTTCGAGCAGGCGGGCTTCACGGACGTGGCGCGCCCCCACACACCGGGCCCAGGGGTCTACACGTACTGGGACTACACGCAGTTGCGCTTCCCGCGCCGCGAGGGCATGCGGATCGACTTCGTGCTCGGCTCCCCCGCCCTCGCCGCGCGGACGACCGGGGCCTCCGTAGACCGGGAAGAGCGCAAGGGCAAAGGCGCGAGCGACCACGCGCCCGTGGTGGTCGAGCTCGACGACTAGGCCGAGAGCGCCGTCTCGATCTCAAGGGCGGCCAGGGCCGCCTCGTGCAAGCCGGACTTGATGGCGGCAAGGTTCTTGCCCCGCGTCCCGGCGTGCTCGGCAGCTCGGGCGGTTGCCAGCGAGAGCAAGTCCTCCTCGGTCGCGGTCGCCTCCACGATCCCTGCGGCGAGCGCGTCCGGGCCGCCGTAGCGCCTGCCGGTGGCCATCGCCTCCAACGCGGTCTGCGCCGGGAGCCTCCCGCGCAAGAGCGCCCGCATGCCCGGGCTGAATGGGATGCCGAGCGCGATCTCGGGCAAGCAGTAAAAGCCCCGGTCCGCGCGCATGATCCGGTAGTCCGCGACGGTGGCGAGCATTGCGCCCGCGCCGAAGGCGTGCCCGTTGACCGCGGCGACCGTCGGCAGCGGGAACGAGAGCAGCCGCGCGTACAGCTTGTGCACGCTCGCGAGGTACGCGGTGGAGTCGCTGACGAGCGTGGCCACGTCGAGGCCGTTGGTGAAGAATTTTCCGGTGGCGGTCACCACCAGGCCGCCGGAGCCTTCCGGATCGCCCGTGGCCTCGACCTCGTCGAGGAGGAGGTTCACCGAGCTCAGCCAGTCGTTTGTGAACCGGTTCTCCGGGTTCTGCGGGTCGAGCTCCGCCCCCTCGCCGCCAAGGTACAGGATCGAGACATCGCCGTCGCGGCGCAAATATGGCATAGGGCATACCTTATATCAAGAGAACCGCGCGGACCCCGGCGCCTCGTCGCCCGGTTCGGGGCGCGGCCGTACTCCGCCGAGCCTCGAACCGCTCAATCGGCTTTGTCCCGGACGGCAAGGGCCAACGCGAATCCGGCGGCGCACAAGACGCCCACATACACGACCAGCCCGCCCCATCCCGCATGGACGAACACGCGGCTGCCGAGAAAGCCCGCCACGGCGCTCCCGCCCGAGTTCGAGGCCGAGAAGAGCGCCGTCGCTTGCGCCTTGCCCTTGACCGCGACCTTCGCGATCAAACCGGTCAGGCACACCGTGTCCGCCGTGCCGCCCGCCACGATGACCGCTGTGCCCAGCAGCATGGCCCACAGCTCGGACGAGAAAAGCAACGGCACCCCGGCGAGCGTCACGACGACGGAGCCGAGGAGCGTCCGCCGGAGTCCGACCTTCCCCGCGGCCATCCCCGCGACCCATGCCGAGACCACCCCGAACAGGACCACCAGCGAGAGGCTGCTGTAGGCGCGGGGCGACAAGTTGTACGGCGGCGACTCGAGCCGGAAGGGCAAGCCGCTGCTGATCGAAGCCGTCGCCCCCATGAAGCAGAAGACCAGCAGGTAGATGACGAGCAATTGCCAGTTCGCCAAGTGCGAGAGGAAAAGCCGGGCCTCCCCGGCGTAGGACAGGGCGCTCGGGGTGAAGAACTTCGAGCGCGGGAGCAGCACGGCGATGGCCGCCGCGCAGACGGCCACGAACGCGGCCAGCGCGCCGAGCGCCCACTGCCACGACCCCGTTCCCGCCACGACCCACGCGGGCAGCACCTGCCCCAAGATCATGCCGAGCATCATGCCCGCCACGTAGACGCCCATTGCGGGCGCGACCGCGTCGGGCTCGAGCTCCTCGCCGACATATGCGACGACAGTCGCCGCAGCCCCCGAGAGCAGGATGCCCTGCACCACTCGCAAAGCCACAAGGCCGACGAGCGTCTGGCCGAACGGCATGAGCGCCGCGACCACCGCAGCGAGCGCGACGGAGGCGACGACGATGTTCCGCCTGCCGTGGCGCTCGGACAGCAAGCTGGCCGGGACCAGCCCCAGCGCCAGGCCCGCGGACACCGCCAGAAGCGTGAGCTGGCTGTCCCCTGCCGACACCCCGAGCCCTTGCGCGATCTGCGGCAAAATGCCCTGGGTGCTCGCCACCTCGCACGGTATCGTGATCGCGACGAGGAACAAGCCCAGCATCAGGGCGCGGTACTCCCGAGACTTCGCCTCGATCTTTCCCACGGCCCCGCTTCGGCCCGAGACAGCTACGGACATCTGGAGACACGCTCCTTCACACGGTGAGGGCCTACGCGGCAGTAGACGATGGATCCAACCTCATGGCCGCCCCCCGAAGCCAGCCATGTCATAGCCAAGTCTCTCACATGAATAACGCGGACGCGACGCGAACTATCACCGCAATTTCCGAAAGTCTTCTTTTTCTATTATGCCGTATGGACATTTTTCTTATTTATGCGAAATGAGCATGAAGAATTCAGGAGGCGCGGACACACGCGGCGAGAAAATGAGACGGATCGCACTCGCGGAAGCCGAGCGGAATCGCCGGGGGGCATTTAGCATCGCAATTGCATTTCGTAGCAATACCCGAGCGGCCTCGTCCGCGCGCGGATAATGCGGCTCTTGCAAGACATGGCCCGTCGACCGAGAAAGGTGATGCCATGCGCGTTCTGGTGCTCCTCTACGGCAGTCGAGGCGATATCCAGCCGGGAGTTTCCGCTGCCCTCGAACTTCAGAGAAGAGGGCACGAGGTCGCAGTCGGAGCCCCGCCGCAAAGCGTCGATTTCATCACGAAGACAGGGGTCGAGGCGCGTAAATTCGGGCCGGACCTGAGCGCCTTTTATTCCTCGCCGGACAAACAGAAAACGCTTGCCTCGGGCAATTTCCTCAAGCTCCTCGCGCTCACCCTGGAAGGGATGGAGGAGCACAACGACCAGATGGCCGACGAGTTGATCGCCATCTCGCGCGACGCGGAAATGATCGTGACCACGCAGGTCCCCGAGCCGTGGGCGCAAGTGCTCTCCGAGGCCCGGCAGATTCCCATCGTCACCCTGCACACCTTTCCGTACCGCAGGAACAAGGCGTACCCGCCCTACAGCACCGTCCCTCCCCATTGGCGCGTCCCCGGTTTCGCGAACAACGCCGGATGGGCCTTGTACGAGCGGACGATCGGCTCGCTCTACCGGAGGCAGACCAGCGCCCTGCGCGCCAAGCTCGGACTGCCCCCGTCGAACGAGAGCTGCGCCTCGCTATTCGCCAAGGCGGGCGTTCCCGAGGTGCAGATCTACGCGCAAGCGCTCGCGCCGGGCTTGGCCGAGTCCTGGGGGCCGCGCCGTCCCTTCGCGGGCTTCTTGGAATTCCCCCGCTCGGCCCGCGAGGCGGTCGGCGAGCTCGCCGACCAGCACTCGGACATCGTGGACTGGGTTCGCGACGGCGCTCCGCCGCTGTATTTCGGGTTGGGCAGTATGCCTGTCGCGGACATCGACGAGACCGTCCGCTCGGTCCGCGAAGTCTGCGGCAGCCTCGGCCAACGCGTTTTGATCGGAGTCCGAAAAGCGCCGCAGGGCCAGGACGCGCTCCCGACGGAGCCCGACCTCAAAGTCGTCGGACCGTTCGCGCACGACCTCGTGTTCCCGCATTGCCGAGCGGCCGTGCACCACGGCGGAGTCGGCACCTTGTTCGAGGGCCTCAGGGCGGGCTTGCCCACGCTGGTGTGCTCGGTCGCCTGGGACCAGCCGTTCTGGGGAGCCAGGGTCACCAACCTCGGCATCGGAGCGCACCTCCCGTACCGGCAGCTCGACGGGCAAAAACTCCAAGCCGCGTTGCGCGTCGTCCTCGCGCCGGAGACCGCCGCCCGGGCCCAAGAGTTCGGCAAGCGGCTGAACGAGGCCCCCGACGGGGTTCCCTCGGTCTGCGACATCGTCGAAGACACGGCGAGCTCGTTCACGGCGCTGCGAGCCTGATCCGAGAAGGCGAAATTTCCACACGGCCAGATCCGCGCCTTCCTTATTGAAATCGGAGATGTTATGCGAGTCGCAATTGCCCTCATCGGCAGCCGAGGCGACATCCAGCCCGCCCTCGCCCTCGGTGTCGAGTTGCAGTCCCGAGGACACGACGTCGTCGTAGGAGTTCCACGCCACCTCGAGCGCCTCGCGACGGGATGCAATCTCGCCGCAGTGCCCTTCGACTACGACCCCGCCGCTTTTGTCGAGGAAAGCCCCGTGCTGAAGAAAGCCCTTATGCAGGGGATAAATATCGGCACGATACGAAGCGTTCCGGCGCTCTGGCGAGAGATATCGCGTTTTCGAGAATTGGTCAGCGCAGGGGTCCGCACGCTCGTCGAGATGTGCAAAGGGGCCGATCTGATCATCGCGAACCAGACGACCCAATTCCTCTGCTCCGCAGTTTCCAAGGAATGGGGGATCCCCCTCGCGGCCTTGCACCTCCACCCGTGCGTCCCGAACAGCTTCTTCCGCGCGCCGAGCGCCGCGTCGGACACAGTCCTCTCCAAGCGCGCCACACGCAACACCTGGAAATGGCATGAGTTCTACCTGCGATTCATCCTCTACCCGTTCCTCATGGGCGACGGAATACGCACGAGCCTCGGCGTGCGGAAGATCCGGGTCGCTCCCGGCCAGGGGCAGGAGGTCCTGGAGATCCAGGCTTACTCCGGCGATCTGATCCCGGGGATCGAAGAGGAGCTGGGCGCCCACCGGCCGTTCGTCGGGCCCCTGCGCCTGCCGTCCGACACCCGGACGAAAGCGGGCGAGTCCGCGGATTCCCACGACGGTTTGGTCGAATGGATCGAATCCGGCGACGCGCCGGTCTTTCTCGGTTTCGGCAGTTACTCGAAGTCGAAGCCGCAGGCAGAGTTTGTGGCGTTGGCCGAGGAAATAGCCGAACATCTCGGGGAACGAGTCCTGGTGAACATGGAGTCGCCGGGCATTTCAGAGACATCCGAGCGGGTTCGCGTGGTCGGGCCCGTCGCGCACGACTTTATTTTTCCCCGCTGTCGCGCCGCCGTGGTCCATGGCGGCGCGGGAACGCTGCACGAAGTGCTGCACGCGGGCATACCGGTGCTCGTCGGCTGGATCAACATCGACCAGCCGGTGTGGGGATCGATGGTCGACCAGGCGGGACTGGGGGCTTCCGCGCGGCTCGCGTCCCTCTCCGAGGCGTCGGTGCTCAAAGATAAAATCACATCGATCCTAGCTCCTCGCGTCGTGGAAACCGCGCAACGGTTCGGGCAAAAAATGCGCGAGAGAGAACCCGGCGCGAAACTAGCCGCAGATGCTGTCGAGTCGAGGTTTTTCACCCCGCCAACCGCTCCGCCGCAAAAACTACAGAGCACCTGAGAACACACCTGCGATATGAGAATGGATCTTTTATGAAGTTGCTCAGCAGATTGTTGCCGTACGACGATGTGGGCGAACGAACCGACCGGCTTTGGGGCAAAGCCATCGGGTCGATGCACCTCCGCTATTTCGAAGAGCCGGTCGACCCGGAGGCTTTGCGCGAATTCCACGGGCATCTCGCGAAAGGCCCCCTGCACCGCGTGCCCGAGCGGACGCGTGTCCCCGGCGCGAGAACACGATGGGCCGTCGCGCCGAACACGGCGGAACTCGTGTACTCGACCGAGCCGATCGCCCTCTCGGACGTGCCCGAGTGGGTGGACCGGCAAGCTGATGCGACGCTCGACCTGCAACACGGGCCGACATGGCGGTTGACGGCGACAGCGGTCGAGGGGGGCCACACCCTGGTCGCCCTGCGCTTCCATCACGCAGTGGCCGACGGGCTCACCGAGCTGCGCGCTTGGGCCGCCGCCGCCCAGGGCGAGGACGCCGTGTTCCCCGTCGGCGACAGCGGCGTTGTCGCCGACCTGAAAGACAGCGCCCACCAGTACTGGGCTGCCGCGAAGGCGGCGGCCGCCTTGATCCGCAGCAGTGTCCGAAGCAGCAAGGAACCGCCCGCCGCCGAACGCGTCCTCACCGGGTCCGACCTGCACGCGCTCCCTGAGACGCCGTCCGAATTCCTCCCCCGCCGGGCCTACTTGGAGTTCGCCAGCGAGGATTTCCGCGCGGCGGCGGCGCAGCGCGGCGGCACGGCGAACAGCCTGCTCGTCGGCATCGCGGCACGAGCGCTCGTCACCACCGGCGTGGCCCCCGAGGGGAGCGCCTTCCGCGCCACCCAGCAGGTCCGGCAGCCCAATTCGGAAGAGACCATGGGCAACCTCAGCAGCTTGGCGATCATCAATGTGACCGCCGACTCCGTGCTGTACGAGGACTTGCGGCCAGTCCGGGGCGCGAGCAAGAAGTCGTTCGAGAAAGCGCGCGAGCACGACCCCTACCGCCAAATCGGCGCGCTGCTGCAGGTTCTTCCAGATTGGATCTTCAAGAGACTTCAGTTCCTGGCCAAAAGTCCGACAAAGGATCTCTGCAGCACTTCGAATGTCGGCGTCCTGCCAGAAGCCTCGATCACTATTGGCGACGCTCGGGCGAGCGCGGTCTACGGCTGGTATCTACCCGCAAAAACCACGAGTTCCGAAAGATGGAGAAATCATTTCACCCCGATCCAAGCAGGTCTGCTCGACACGGGCAGGGTGACTTCATTGTGCATCGAGGGACGCAACCCCGATCATCATTCCATCCCTCGCGAGAAATTCATCGATATTCTTGTCGAAGAATGCGCGAGATGGGGACTCGTCCCTCTTCGCGCCTTCTAGTTGCCGTAGGCATGGGAGCATGCGCATTCGGCCATTCCCCCGGGAATGGCCGACAAAGCATAGCCGAGCCGGGCGTGCCAGAGAAATCTTAATCTCTGTCAACCTTGCAGAATTTTGTGTCGACCACGTTAAAAGCTTCCAAATCGCCCTGCTGTCCATATAAGACAATTTGTCATAAGCACGTCTATATGCGTCCTCGACATAACGCTCGAAATCCCAAAGAAGGGGTCTCCATGACGTTGCACACACTGAACTAATTTTGCATAAAGATGAGTTGCGCGCATCGGCCACCGGCCCTAGTATCCTCGGAAGAGAGAGTCGTCCGACGCTCCCCGCACTATCAGTTTTCAACTCCAAAAAAATTGGGAGAACTGATCCATTCGGGATATATCTATGTTTATATCTCCGTGAAATTTGTTTCCGTTCCACGAAGGGAGCATGAAATACCGTGAGCACTCCATTGACTTATGACGAAGTTCATGATGTTGTGCGCCAGCACCTGGTCGAGGTGCTTGGAGTGGACGACAGCGAGGTGACGCCCTCCACCGCGTTGACCGACCTCGGCGCAGAGTCGCTCGACATCGTGGAATTCAGGCGCAACCTCGAGTCCGAGCTGGGCCTGCTGCTCCCCCGACGGAACGTCCTCGGCGTGCTCGTCGACGAGCTCGGCGGCTCCGACCGCGTCTACGACCAAAACGGACGGATCAGCGACTTGGCCGCCGACGTGCTGCATCGCTCCGCGTTCGGCTACACCGACGAGGAAATTCCGACCGGGGCATGGCCCCACGAGGTTGTCGCAGCGATGACCAGCGCGCACTGGGCGGCCATCGCGCACCGTCTTCTGAACCAGCAACCACAGCTCAGCGGCGACGAACTCTTGGTCGCCGATGTGCGGAAAGCCCTGGCCGAACTCGGCGCGACCACGGCGTGACCGGAATGCGCGAGCAGCAGCAGGCCGGGTCGCCGGAGCGTCAGCCCGAGCCTGACGACGTGGTCGTCACCGGGATCGGCCTCATCGCGGGCTCTGTCACCGAGCCGACGGAGCTGTTCCGGCAATTGGCCGACGGGGTCAGCATCATCCAAGAGCACCCGGAGCACCGAGGCTGGGGCCTGCCTGCGGCTGTCTCCGCGCATATCCCCGTCGAGACGACCCGCGCGCTGGCGGCCGAGCTGCCCGAACAAGCCCGACGGATCGGGGCCTCTGGACTGCTCGGCTGGCATGCGGCCACACAGGCCTGGAAGGCCAGCGGCCTGCCGGAGCGGCTCGAAGACGACCGGGGCGGGATCTTCGTGGGGTGCAACTTCATGGTGATGGGTCCCGAACTGGCCGATCTGTGCGAGTTCTACGACACGGAGAAGGGGCTGCTCGATTTCGACAGCTACCTCGAGACGAGCGCGAGCCCGTCGGACGGGCACCTCCAGTCCTTGCCCGACACGATGACCGCCGCGCTCGGCGAGCGCTTCGGCCTGACCGGAGCCATCGAGACACGGGCAGAAGCCTGCGCCGCTGGAGCCATGGCCATCGGCAGCGGCTACCGGCGCATCCGATCCGGCGAGCTGGACGTGGCTTTGGTCGGCGGCGCGGAGCAGCTGACCACGTACGCCATGGTGCTCTCCTTCGCCAGCCTCGGGGCGATAGCGCCGACCAGCAACATACCGGCCGCCGACGTGAGCAGGCCGTTCGACAAGGACCGCAGCGGTTTCGTGATCGCGGACGCCGCCGCGTTCCTCGTCCTGGAGCGGCGCTCGCACGCCGAAGCCCGAGGAGCCGAGGTGCTGGCGCGGGTCGCCGGGTACGCGGGCGTCGCCGAAGCCGTGCGCGTCACCTCCAGCGAGCGGAACGGGGCCTCCTACGCGACATGTATGCGAGCCGCGCTGTCCGAAGCCGACCTCGCCCCCTCCGACGTGCTCCATGTGAAAGCGCATGGGACGAGCACGCAGGCGAACGACGAGTGCGAGGCGGCCGCCTTGCACTCGCTGTTCGGCTCAGACATCAGCAAAGTGCCGGTGACCAGCCTGAAATCCGCGCTCGGGCACTCATTGGGCGCAAGCGGGCCGATCGAAGTGGTCCTGTCCGTCCTGAGCCTGCGCGAGCAGACGCTCTTGCCGACGTTGAACTTCAACTCGCCGGACACGACGACCGCGGGGCTCGACATCGTCACCCAGGCGCGGGAAGCCGCGTTCGACGCGGTGCTCTCCAACTCCTTCGGCTTCGGCGGCATGAACTCCACCTTGGTGCTCACCCGAGAGGCGCCATGAGCCCATCTCTTTCGGTCGGCCTCAGCTCCCCCGGTTTGTACACGGCAGCCGGGGTCGGCGTGGAGAACCTCTGGGAGGCCTTGCTCGCAGGCAAGCGCGACAGCACCCCGAACGAGTTCCGGCTCGGCGCTTGGTCCGACCTCGTCGAGACGTTCACGGTCCCGGACCCGGACGCCGAGACCCTCGCGATGCACCGCAAGGCCCTGCGCACCACCGAGAAGCAAGCCCGCCTGGCGATCTACGGAGCCCAGTTGGCGCTGCGCGAGCTCGCGGATGTCGGCGGGCCGCAGTGGGGGCTCTACCTCGGACTGCCCGGAGTGGACAAAGAATGGCTGCAGCTCGCGAACGCGCCCCAACTGCAGGCGGTCGCGCAGGAGCCCGCGCAGGTGGCGGCGCTGTATCTCCGGGAGACATCGCCCTTCAACGTTTTGATGCGGCTGAACAGCACAGCGGCCGCGCATATCTCGATCCTCTTCGGGCTGACCGGCTCGACTGCTATCCACTCCCCTTTTTCCGACGCGGGACTCGAGGCGCTCATCGACGGGGCGCTCGCGGTGGCCGAGAGCGATTGCGCCGCAGCGTTGATCGGAGCGGCGAGCCCGAGCCTCTCCCCGCAGCTGGCCCTCCAATACGAGGAGCTGGGCTGGAACGGAGCCGTCCCCGGCGAAGCCTCGGCATTCCTCGTCGCAGGACGCGGCGAGGAGGTCGTGCTCAGCGGCTACAGCCGTGGGTTCGCCTCGGGCGCCGCCCGGTCCCAGGCAGTGGCGGACGTGTTGTCTGACGCGCTGCGCATGGCGCAGATCCCTGCGGAGGACGTGGGCTGGGTCCTCGCGGACAGCACATGGACGGACGAGGCCGCGCACGCCCAGCGCGAAGCCATCGCCGAAGTGCTCGGCGACAGCGCGCCGGTCTTCTCCGCAGAGCGCGCTATCGGGGTGGCCGGTCCCGCGCAGCCCCTCGTCCACGCGTTGTTGGCCTGGCACGGCTTGTCGCACGGCCTGCGATTGGTCCCGGCAGACGACGAGGACAGCGCAGCGCCGCCCCGGGAGGAGGCGCTGCCGGGCGGGAAAGCCGCCGTGGTGCTCGGGCTCGGAGTCCGGGGCCAAGCCTGCGCCGTGGTCTTGACAGGAGGCCCGGCATGAGCAACCGCGTCCTAGTGACCGGCCTCGGCGTGATCTGCGGGCTCGGGCTGGACTGGCAGACGATGTGGGACGGATTGACCACGGGGCGCTCCGCCATCCGCGAGTGGTCGCCGCCGGGAGTTCCCGATTTCCCCGTGCGGTACGCGGCGCCTGTGGACGACCGGGCGTTCGCCGAGCGGCACAGCGATCTGCGGGCCGGGCCGAACGGGTCGTGGGGCGAGAAGCCTGCGGACCGCCGGACTCGGTTCGGCTTCGCCGCCGCGCAGCAGGCGTTCGAGGACGCCGGTGCTCTCGAAGCCGCGTCGCTCGGCAAGGTCGGCGTGGCGGTCGGCTCGGGCGTGCCCGACTACGACGCGCTCAGTATCGCGCGCGCCGCCGGAGACGGCGCCGCGAGCTGGGATCTGCTGTTCGAGCGCCGAGGCGAGCTCGACCGGTCGAGCGGGCCTCTCGCCACCATCGACCGCTTGGCCACCGGCGTCGCCGAGCATTTCGGGCTGACCGGGCCGGTGCTGAACTTCAACACGGCCTGCTCCAGCGCGGCGCACGCGATCGGGCACGGGTTCCGGATGGTCCGGCGCGGCGAGGCAGACGCGATGCTGGTCGGCGGCGCAGACTCGGTGCTGGACATGGTGACCATGGTGCAGCTGCACATGCTCGGAGCGCCGTCCCTCTCGACGTCGTTCGGGGACCGGCTCTGCCGGGCGTTCGACCGGGACCGCAGCGGCCTCGTCGCCGGAGAAGGCTCCGCGATGGTGCTCTTGGAGAGCGAAGCCTCGGCGCTCGCTCGCGGCGCGCGCGTGCACGGCGAGATCGCAGGGTTCGGCAGCTCGCTCGACGCGCACCAGGTCACCGCGCCGCACCCCCAAGGCGAAGGAGCGGCGCTCGCCATGCGAAGGGCCCTCGCCGACGCCCGGACCGCGCCCTCGGACGTGGGCTACGTGAACGCGCACGGGACGTCCACCCCGCTCAACGACACCGCAGAGACCGCGGCCATCAAGACCGTGTTCCGGCAGGACGAGCACTATCGGTCGTTGGCGGTGAGCTCGAACAAGACGATGTTCGGACACCTGATCGCCGCATCGGGCGCGCCGGAGCTGGTCGCGACCGTGTTGACCGTGCGCGACGGCGTCATCCCGCCGACGCTGAATCTGGAGAACCCAGATCCAGCCTGCGACCTCGACTACGTGCCCGGAGCCGCCCGCAAGGCAGACGTGCCCGTGGCAATCAGCAATTCTTTCGGTTTCGGTGGACTCAACTCTTCTTTGGTGGTGCGTCGTTATGAGAACTGAACACTCGACACAACCTGTCGTCGTCACCGGGACCGGCGTGGTGCTGCCCACCGGTCGCGGCGTCGGTGCCCTCTGGGACGCGTGGACGGTCGGCAAGCCTGCGGTCTCGGAGTACCGGAATCCGCTCGTGGCCTCCCAACGGATCACGCATTTCGGCCATCTGCCGCCCGAGCTCGTGCAGGAAAGCCGCGACTCGGTGCCCCACAAGCAGCGGAAATACGCCACCGAGTTCACCTTCAACGCGGTGCTGGCCGCACAAGACGCGATCGCCGAGGCGGGCGCGAGCTGGGCGGACATCGGCGAAGACCGGCGGGGGCTCTACGTCGCGCAAGACGACTCCACCGCGCTGAGCTTGAAATCGCTGGCCAAGGGGCTGGACCGGACCGAGCGGAACGGCGGCCTCGACGTGACCGCGTTGAGCAAGGAGCTGCTGGTCGGCGGGAGCTTCGACCCCTTCACCATCATCCACCGGCTCAACAACAACACGCTGGCGCTGGTCAGCATCATCCACCGGTTCCAGGGCGACTGCGCGGCGATGGTGCAGGGCGAGTCGGGAGCCGTGGCCGCCTTGGAGCACGCCGTATTCGCGTTGCGCAACGGGTACTGCGACACTGCGGTGGTCGTCGGCGCGGGCAGCTACAACGAGCCGCTCCGGCTCGCCGGGCATTACCGTCTCGGCAACCTCACCAAGGGCACGCGCGGAGCCGAGTCGCTGCGCAGCTTCGACCTCGAACGAGACGGCACAGTCCTGGGCGAGGGCGCGGTGGCGTTGGTGCTGGAGCGCGCGGACGACGCCGCTCGGCGCGGCGCGAAGCCGCTCGTCGAGCTCGGCGGCACCGCAGTCTTCCCGAACAGGTCCGATCTCGCGCATAGCGCTGTCGTCGAGCGCTACCGCGACCTCCTCGGCCGGGGCGGCTTGCGCCCAGAGCAGCTGGACGTGGTGCTCGCGGACGGCAAAGGCACCGTCGCCCATGACGCGGCCGAGGCAGAGTTGCTCGCCTCGCTGCTCGGGGGCGCCGACGTGCCCGTGTCGACGGTGCGCCCCATCACCGGGACGCCCGGAGCCGCTGGACCGCTGGCCGACCTCGCCCTCGCCGGACAGATCTTCGCCCAGGAAGCCGTGCCGCCCATCGCGAACCTCAGCCGTCCGCTGTCCGACAAGTTGGACTTCGTGGCCGACCGGCCACGCCAGCTCCGAGCGGACTCAGTCTTCGGCCTCTACTCCAACTTCAACGGTTTTGCGAGCGCGACGCTGGCAAAACGCCCCAGCGCGACCATAGGGAAAGCATGAGCTCCGACCGCAAAGAAAAAGAATTCGACGGGCAAGCCGTTCTCATCACGGGGGCCTCGCGCGGCATCGGGCGCGCGACCGCGCTGGCGTTCGCCGAGCGAGGAGCCGACGTCGCGTTCACCTACAAGAGCTCCAAAGCAGCGGCGGACGAAGTGGCCGAGCGCATCACCGCGCTCGGCGTGCGGGCGCTCGCGTACCAGGGCGATATCGCCGACCCGGACGTGCCCGAGCAAGTGGCGGCCGCGGCGCACGCAGAATTCGGCCGGATCGACGTGCTGGTGAACAACGCGGGCATCACCCGTGACGACCTGCTGGTGAACTTCTCCGACGAGGATCTGGAACTCGTGCTGGCCACGAACCTGCTCGCCCCGATCCGGACGACGAAGGCCGTCGCCACGCGGATGCTGCGCCAGCGGTACGGCCGTATCGTCAACGTCTCGTCCGTCGCGGCGAGCAAGCCGGGCAAGGGCCAGTCCAACTACGCGGCGGCCAAGGGCGGCCTGGAGTCGTTCACCAAGGCCGTCGCCGTCGAGCTCGCGCCGAGAGGCATCTTCGCCAACGCGGTGGCGCCCGGCGTGATCAAAACAGACATGACCAACCAGGTCATCGCCGCGGCCGAGGCGGAGATCAAATCGCGGATGCTCGCCAAGGACTACGCGGATCCGGACGTGGTCGCGGACGCCGTGCTGTACCTCGCGAGCCCGCGCAACACCTACATCACCGGCGAGGTCTTGCACATCGACGGCGGATGGAAGATGCCCTAGCAGCGCTGCTGCTGCGGACACAGGCACGTCGCAGGCAAAGAGAGGAGAGCAGAATGGGACGAAGCGGAGAGCTGCTGCCCGGCAACCCCTGGCTGCGCAGGCTGCGCGCAGGCGACGGGGCCGCGCCGCTCTTGTGTTTCCACCACGCGGGCGGGCACGCGGGCTCCTTCCGTCCGGTGGCCAACGCGCTGCCCGCAGACTTCCCCGTGCTCGCCGTGCAATGCCCTGGCCGTCAGAACAGATTGCGCGAAGCGGCCGTCGAGTCGATCCCCCTGCTCGCAGACTCGATCGTCGCCGCGTTGGCCGGGCATGAGCCCGAGGTGCTGTTCGGGCACAGCATGGGGGCCTTCGTCGCGTTCGAAGTGGCGCGGCGGCTGCCGGTGCGCCACCTCGTCGTCTCCAGCATGGCCGCGCCCTCGCGGAAGATCCAGTTCGACACGAGCCCGCTCGAGGGGACCGACCGGACGGCCCAGTTGCGGTTCATGTCCGACGACATGCGGTTCCTCGGCAGCATGGCGGACGATCTCGCGAACGACGAGAACGCGCTCAGCGCACTGCTCCCGACCTGGCTCGGCGACCACCGCGCCCTCGCGGCCTACCTCCCGGACCCAGGAGCATCGGTGTCCTGCGACATCACCGCGCTCGTCACCGACGACGACCCGAGGGTCGCCGTCGCCGACACAGATGTCTGGCGCGAGCACACCACGGGGAAATTCGAGCTGCGCGTGCTGCGCGGCGGCGGGCATTTCCACCTGGAGAAAAACATCGACGAAGTCAGCGGCTGCCTGGTGCGGGCGCTGGAGCGGGCGGAATCCGAAGCGAGGACGTGACAGCGGCCCGCCGAACAACCGGCGGGCGCACGAATCGGCAACGAGCACAACGAAGAAAGCGAGCGAACCATGTACCGGTATATCGTCACCTCTCCGGGGCAAGGTGTGCAAAAGCCGGGCATGCTCGATCCCTGGCTCGGCCTGCCGTCGGCGCCCGGCCTTGTCGCCCGCTGGTCCGAGCTCATCGGCGGCGACCTCGTCGCGGCCAGCAGAGACGAGGCCGCCCTGCGCGACACCGCAGTGGCGCAGCCGGTCATCATCGCGGCGGCTTTGCTCTCGTTGCGCCTCGTGCGGGAAACGATCGACATCTCCGGCGAGCACGCCCTGTTCGCAGGCCATTCGGTCGGCGAGCTCGCCGCGGCGGCAGGCAGCGGGTACCTCAGCGACGACAGCGCGCTGGTCCTCGCCGACGCGAGGGGCCGCGCGATGTCGCTGGCATGCGCGACCTCGTCGACCGGCATGGCCGCTGTGGTCCCGGCGAAACGCGCGGGCGCGTCGGACGAAGAGATCCAGGAGAAGACGGCGGCTGCCGGGCTGAGCGTCGCGAACCACAACGGCAGCCATCAGTTCGTCGTCGCGGGGCCGCTGGCCGCCATCGAGGAGTTCGAGGCCTCGCGACCGGACGGCATACGGATCATGAAGCTGGACGTGGCGGGGGCCTTCCACACCTCGGCGATGGCAGCCGCGACGGCCCCGTTCGCCGAGGCCGTGGCGAGCTGCCCGGTATCCGCGCCCTCGTCCCCGATGCTCGGCAATCGCGACGGCGCTGTCGTCGCAGGACCCGAGGATCTGCGAGAGCGCCTGGTCGCGCAGATCAGCTCTCCGGTCAGATGGGATCTGTGCTCGGCGACGATCACGGCCGCCGCCGACGCGGACACGGTCTTCCTCGAACTGGCCCCGGGCGGCACGCTGACCCGGCTCGTCGAGCGGTCCGGCGCAGGACTGCGGACAGTCTCGCTGCGCACGCCGGAGGACGTGGCGCAACTGTCCGGCCAATTCGTGTGACGCATTGGCCGGACCCGCCGAGATCCTGGACGAACCCCCTGGCAATGCCTCAGAACCCGCAGCCGCAACGAGAGGGCGCATCATGACACACGCGACGCACGGCCAGACGAGCACGGCCCCGGCGAGCACAGGTCGAGCGGGCACAGCGCCGCCGCAGGACGTCGTGCGGGCGCTGAGCCCCTCCGAGGCCGTGTGGGCCCAAGGATCGGGGAAATACTCGGGGTACCCCTCCGTGCTCCTCTCCGGGACGTTGGAGCTCGGCGCCCTCGACGAGGCGTTCGCCGAGCTCCAGCGCAGGCAGGAGTCCCTCGGCTCGGTCGTGCGCACGACCGGGCCTGCCGTCGAATTCGTCCGGACGACCCGCCCCCCGGCCCGGATCAGGGTCTTCGAGGGCGAGGACCCCTCTATCCGGCCGACCGGGCGCGGCGCGGCGTTCGACCAGACCGAACAGCTGATGTACGTGGACGTGGTCCCCGGCGAGGACCGCACCCGCGTGACGTTCTTCTTCCACCACGCCATCGCGGACGGCTCCCACCTCTCCGCGCTGTTCGAAGAGTTCTGGAGCCTCTACACCGCCCGAGTCCAGACCGGCGGCTTCCCGCCCGCCGAGGTCCAAGCCTTCCCCCAATCCGGGGAGCACTACCTCAACCGCCGCGAATACCCCGGCGCGAGCTCGGGGAGGACAGAGGCCGCCGCCATCGCCGACCGTCCAGGTCCACAGCCTCAAGCCACGCCCATCGCGGAGCCCGAGCTGCCCGCGCGCGTCCGGCTGGGCAAAGCCGACACCGCAGCCCTCACCCGCCTCGCCCGCGCCGAGGGCCTCTCGGCCAACGCGCTCCTCTCCGCCGTGCTCGTCCACGGGCACATCCGCGCGGGCGACCCCGTCTCGCTGTGCTTCTACCCGGTGGACCTGCGCAAACGCATCACACCGCCGGTGGAGCCCGTCGAGGCGACCAACCTGGTCCGCGAGTCCTTGTTCCACTTCGACGAGGCAGGCCCGGATATCATCGCGCTCGCCCGCAAGATCCAGGACCAGCTCGCCAAGGACCTCGCCGACGGGACGATCTACCAAAACGACCTGAGCGGGGTGCTTGCCCAGCTCGTGGGCAAGGAGTTCAGCAGCATCCTGCACCCTTCGAACTTGGGGCGGGTCCGAGTCCCGCTGCTGCCGGAAGGCCTCGCCATCGTCGACTTCCAAGGCTATTGGCCGCCGAGCCCCGAGAAGCTCGACCTCTCGGCCCTCTTCGGCAGGCCGGTCACCCTGACCACCTATCTCATCAATTGGTTCGACGGGCAGCTGAACGCCGACTTCATCGTCGGCGACCACGGGCGGAGAGCCGCGATCCTTTCGAGCGTCGAAGCGGAGCTCCGCGCGGCGGCGCGCCCTTATCTGGAGTAAAGCCTCGTGGAAGCGGCCTTGCGACAGCCCTGGCCGCGCGGGCGGAGCCTCCACGGCGTTCGTCCGCGACCAACAGCATCATCGAGAACCGACAAGGAGACACACGACATGACGAGCAGCACGACGAGCCCGGCGCAAGCCGGGGAGGCGACGCGCGCCGCCGGGGGGCGCATCCGGACGTTGAGCCGACTCGAAACGTTCTACGTCTTCGGGTCCGGGCAATTCACCGGGGGCTCGGCGCTCGTGTCGGGCGAGCTGGACCTCGAAGCGCTCGACGAGGCGTTCGCCGAGCTGCAGCGCAGGCACGAGGCCCTTCGCGCCGTGGTGCGCAAGGCGGGCCCGGTGCCCGAGTTCGTCTGGACGGACCGGCCCCCGGCCCGGATCAGGGTCTTCGAGGGAGAAGACCCCCGCACCCGGCCCACCGGGCAGGGCGCCGTGCACGACCAGGCGGAACAGCTGTCGTACGTGGACGTGGTCCCCGGCGGAGACCACACGCGCGTGAGCTTCTTCTGCGGCCACACCGCCGCAGACGGCACCCACGTGTCCGCGTTGCTCGCCGAGCTCTGGGGCCTCTACACCGCCCGAGTCCAGACCGGCGGCTTCCCGCCCGCCGAGGTCCAAGCCTTCCCCCAGTCCGGGGAGCACTACCTCAACCGCCGCCAGTACACGGGCTCGGACCCGAATGCCCTCGCGCCCGAGGCCCCGAGCGAGTCGACGTGGAACGAGCCGCTCCTGTTCGGCGAGAACCCGCCTCCCCGCTCGAGCCCCGAACTGTCCGAGCTGCGGCGGTTGGGCAAGGCCGACCGGGGAGCCCTCGCCCGCCTCGCCCGCGTCGAGGGCGTCTCGACGAACTCGCTCGTCGCCGCCGCGCTCATTCGCGCCCATGTCCGTGCGGGCGAGGCACCGCCGCTCTGCATCTACCCGGTCGACCTTCGCGAGCACGTCGTCCCGCCGGTCGGTTCCACCGAGGCGACGAACCTGCTCGGCAGAGCCTACTTCGGCGATGTCGAGACCGGCCCCGACCTCGTCGCGCTCGCCCGCAGGATCCAAGACAAGCTCGCCGGGGACCTCGCCGACGGGACGATCTACCAGAGCTGGATCAAGACAGAGCCGGACCCGCTCTTGTTGGACAAGGCTTTCGGCTGCGTCCTGCTCCTCACCCACGCGGGGCGCCTCCGCATCCCGCCGTTGCCCGAAGGCCTCTCGCTGGTCGACATACAGCCCTGCTACTCGTTCGCGTTCGGGAAAGACATGTACGCCACCGTCTTCGGCCGCGAGTACACGGGCTATGCGGTCGACGCGGTCGACCAGCAGCTGCGGATCGGGCGTATCGCGGGAAAGTTCGACAAGAACGCGGAAATACTCTCGTACGCCGAAGAGGAGCTCCGCGCGGCGATCTCCCCCACGTCCGCGGAGTGACGAACAGCCCCGCGCGGACAGGATTCCCCCTGTTCCCCGGCCAACCCGCGCTGCCGCCCTTCCCGGTATGCGCCGCCCCAATCCAACACTGCCCTGATCCAGCCCAGCCCAGATCCAAGGAGACCCAAGCATGACGAACACGGCGCACGACGACGAGGAGCGCTACGTCCCCGGCGCGGCGGTCCGGGCCATGAGCCCCTCGGAGGCGTTCTGGACCCTCGGCTCTTTGGGCTTCATGGGATTCACCGTGCTCGTGTCGGGAAGGCTCGACCTCGAAGCGCTCGACCAGGCGTTCGTCGAGCTGCAGCGCAGGCACGAGACCCTGCGCGCCGTCGTCCGCAAAGCCGTCCCGACCCCCGAATTCGTCTGGCGGCCAGGGCCCCCGGCCCGGCTCCAGGTCTTCGAAGGAGAAGACTCCGGCGCGCAGTCCACCGGGCACGAAGCCGTGTTCGACCAGACCCAGCACGTGGTGCATCTGGGCGTGATCCCCGGCGAGGAGCACACTCGCGTGACGCTCTTCCTATTCCACGCCCTCGTGGACGGCGCCCCGGCGCTGGCCCTCCACACGGAGCTCTGGAGCCTCTACACTTCCCGCGTCGAGACCGGCGGCTTCCCGCCGGACCATATCCAAGCCTTCCCCCAACCGGGCGAGCACTACCTCAACCGCCGCGAATACCCCGGCGCGAGCCCGAGGCAGGAAATCGCGCAACTGCCGCCCCTGCAGCTCCCCGACGTCCAGGCACGTCCCGCCCCGCTGGCCGACCGGCTGCGGCTGAGCCAGGCCGACACCGAGGCCCTCGCCCGTTTCACCAAGGCCGAGGGCGTCTCGGCCAACGCCCTCATCTCGGCGGCCCTGATCCGAGCGCACATCCGCGCGGGCGAACCCGCGCCGGTGTACGCGTTCAGCGTCGACCTCCGAGAGCGCGTCGCCCCGCCCGTCGGCGCCCTTGAGGCGACCAACCTGGTCGGCCTCGCGTTCTTCGACGACACCGAGGCAGGCCCCGGCCTCGTCGCGCTCGCCCGCAAGATCCAGGACCAGCTCGCCAAGGACCTCGCGGACGGGACGGTCCATCAGAACGACGCGGGGCGCGCCCTGCCCCGCCTCGCGGTCCAAGCTTTCGACAGCATCGTGCACTCGGCCAGCTGGGGACGGATTCCGCCGTTACGGCTGCCCGACGGCCTCGCCGCGCTGGACTTCCAATACGCGGGGCTGTCCGACCCTGTCGCAGCCGCCGCGACCTCCAGCTCGGGCCGGCTGTTCGCCCGATACGTGATCAGCTGGTTCGACGGCAGGTTGCGGGTCGAGCTCACCAACAGCCGCCCGAACAGCGCCCAGCTGCTCGCCCTCGTCGAGGAGGAGCTGCGCGGCGCGATCCAAGCCGCCTAGCCGCGCCGAAGAAGCCATCCGCATGCTGGCTTCGCGAAGAAACGCAGGTCAGCGGCGCGAACAACGCTTTGTTCCGCCACCAGGACTCGAACCTAGACAAACAGAATCAAAATCTGCGGTGCTGCCAATTACACCATGGCGGAGTGGGATGGACCCGGTGAAAAAGCTTAGCATCTGCGCGGTACTCCCGCGACAGCTTCCGAGGACACGGGCGGGCGAATTCCCCATACACGGAGCCTCCATGCTTAGCTTTCACTAAACACGCATTTGACCTGCAAGGATACTCAATATTCGCCATGTGTCGCGGCGAATCGCCTATACTAGAGATGGCTCGCATGCAAAAACCCGCATGCGACGCGAAAAGAGAAACACAGAAAGGAACCACCATGGTTTCCACTGCGAAGATCGCTCCTTTTGCCATTCTCGGCCTGATCGGCTTGTATCCGGCGGCCCTCGCCGGAGCGCAAACCGATCCCTCCCCCCAGGCCACGCACTACGCGGGATCCGTCCTCCTCAAAGCCGACCCGGACGACAACGGCCCCGGCGATGACAACGGCCCTCCCACCTCTGGCGGCGGCTCCGCCCCCGACGGCAGCCGCGGCTACGGCGGCACGCAGGGCGGCGGCGGATGCAACGCCCAGGGCGCATGCGGCCACGGCGGTCCGCAGGGCGGCAGCGGCTCCATCCCCGGAGTCGGCCACGGCTACGGCGGCCCGCAGGGCGGCGGCGGATGCGTGAACGGCATCTGCGTCCACATCCCGTGACGCGCTGAGCGCTCGATGCAGAAGGGCCGTTCCCCTCTCCGCCCATTGCGGCGGGGGGAACG
>NZ_JBOFQF010000015.1:0-39785 GCF_051660745.1 Segniliparus sp.
ACCTCACCGAAGGCGGCGTGTTCACCCCCGACCTCATCGAGACCTGGATCAAGATCAAGCGCGAGCAGGAAATCGCCCCGGTCAACCTGCGCCCGCACCCGTACGAATTCCAGCTCTACTACGACGTGTAAGCCGGAAACAAGCTCCTACCAGTGCGGGAGGCATCCAATGGATGCCTCCCGCACGCAGTTAGAACGCAGTGACCCAAGGGCGAATCGCGCGCTCCGACACATGCGCCCACCTGCCGTTCGCCGAAGCCCGAAAAAACACGAGCCGCCCGCACCGCGCCGGCAAAGATTCCCCGCTCAGGGATGCGACAGGTCAGGCAGGACAGCCGGCAAGGCTCTCTTCGGCCGCCTTCTCCTTCGCCCACTGCACGGCCCACCAGGCGGCGAGATAAAAAACCCACGCGAGTGGGCCGATCGTCGGTATCCACAAGGAGACGAAGCCGTTCTCGGCGTTGAACGGCCCGTTGAGGGTCGTCACGCCGAGGAGAGCGGCGAATGAGCTCAACACGCCCACCCCCGCTATCCAGCTCAACCAAGTCGGGAACAACCCGGCACGGCGCCCGATGAGCACGATCGCGACGATATTGGGAATCCACAGGGGGCCGAGCATAGTCGCGGCGGCGAGCGACTGGACGTGCAGAACGTGCAGGAGCTCGTCGGAGATGCGCCCGTACATCAGCATCGGCGTGGTCACGAGGCTCACATAGATGAAGAGTCCGACGGCGAAGACGATGTCGCTCACGATGGCAATCCACGAAAGAATGTGGCCTTTGCTGGTGTCGATGCCCCAGAAATACGCGGCACTGGCTCCGACCGCCGCCAGCACCGGAACGGAAAAGACGCCGAAGGCGGCGAGGGCGGCCTTGCCCACGGTGTGATACTTCTGATAGAAGGCAACCGTGCCCGCGAGATCCCCGCCTTCGGGAAGAACGTAGTGGTAGACCAGCCAGACGCCGATACCGACGACGACGAGGACGACCGAGAGGAGGGCGTAGAGCAGCCTCGCGCCTTCAGGTTTGGCTAGCCGCGAGGCAAAGCGGCTCGACGACGCAGAACCTTCCCGGAGCGATCCACGCACAAGCGTCGGGACGTTGGCCATACGACTGTCCTCTCATTCCTGCACAGCTTCGACAGCAAGTGCTCACGACCCCAAGGCCACTGTAATGCAGACCCCTCAAAGCAGATCTATATGATGTATACCACACAATAGAGTCGGACGTAAGGCGTGGAAAGAGGCGGCCCGCAGGACGCCGGCGCGCCCGCAGTGCTGGACCGGCCCCGGGAACGGGCAGATGCACCCGGCGAAGCGGCAACGGGCCGCCGTTGTGCGCCGCCAGTTCCACCGTGCGCGCCGCCGCTATGCCGCGATCGAATAATTCCTCGACAAGCCCCGCGTTCGGCAGATGTCGCCAAGATCTTCATGATGCAAGTCACTTATTTTATTACTCATGAGTAGATTCACTCGCTCGGCAACATGAAGAGCTGCCGTCCGCCTCGGCCGCGGCGGTTAAACTCGATGTGATGCAAGCAATACTCTTGATAGAAATGTAGGAGCGGACCATGACGTGCCCGATAGCGCATTCCGCCGAAGCGCCCGAGCCCAGCCTCTCGCGGGGGGTCTTCCCGCCCCGGTGGGCGCCGAGCCTGCTGCGGTGGCACAAGACGCCGGTGGGGGTCCTGCGGTCGTGGGTCGAGCTGGCGCGCATGATGTGGTCGATCCCGAGGTACCAGTACTCGGAGGCGCTCGCGCGCCTGCCCGGCATGCACGACGTCGTCGAGGCCCGGATCCCGATCGTGAAGTTCTACCTCGTGCGCTCTGCGGAGCTCGCGCACCAGATCCTCGTCTCGCACCAGGACAAATACGCGAAAAGCGCAGAGTACGACCTGCTCGGGGTAGCCTTCGGGTCCGGGCTAGTGACCAACCTCGACGACAAGGCCTGGCAGCGCGGCAGGCGCATCGTGCAGCCGATCTTCGCCAAGCGCAACGTGGACAGCTTCGACAAACCCATGGTGCACGCGACGCGCAGAGCCGTGGAGCGGTGGGAGCGGGCCTACCGCGAGCGCGGACGCTTGGACATAGCGGCCGAGATGAACGCCCTCACTCTCGACATCATCGGGACGACAATGTTCGGCGACGATCTCACGGGGCCGATGGCCGAGACGATGCGCAAGAACTTCGCGATGCTGCTGCACATGTTCGGCGTCGGCTCGATCACGGGGATCAGCAGGCCCACCAGGTGGTTCTCGAACTGGGCGTGGCGGCGGAGCAAGGGCAAGCTCTCCGGCGAGCACACCGCCTGGTCCATCAACATCCTCCGGACGCTGTCGAGCGTCCTGGTGGGCCGGGGCCTGCGCGAGATCGAACGCTACCTCGACGGCCTCATCGCACGGGCACGGGCGAATCCGCCGAAGGACGACAGCCTGCTCGCGCTGCTGCTCAAGGCGCGCGACCCGGAGACCGGGGAAGGCCTCTCGGATTTGCAGCTGCGCTACGAGCTCATGACCTTCCTCGGCGCCGGGCACGAGACCACGGCCTCCGCCCTGGCCTGGGTGTGGAAGCTCCTCGCCGAGCATCCCGAGGTGCGGCACAAACTGCACGACGAGGTCGACACGGTGCTCGGCGGGCGGGCCGCAACGGCGGCAGACCTGGACGACTTGCCGTGGACCCGCGCTGTGCTCGTCGAGAGCATGCGCCTGTACCCGCCGATCGTCGCCCTCGCCAGGGTCGCGAAAGAGGAGGACGTGATCGACGGGGTGCGCATCCCCGAGGGCGCCACTGTGGTGA
Source organism: Segniliparus sp. (assembly GCF_051660745.1). NCBI lineage: Bacteria > Bacillati > Actinomycetota > Actinomycetes > Mycobacteriales > Segniliparaceae > Segniliparus > Segniliparus sp. Next base: position 2,794 of record NZ_JBOFQF010000015.1, read on the forward strand.
TCGCCCTGTACTCCGCGCACCACGACGCCGGGCGCTGGGACTCGCCCGAGGTCTTCAACCCTCGCCGTTTCTTGACCGAGGACGGCAAGCTCGTCGCGCAGCCGAAGCAGGGGACGCTGCCGTTCGGCGCGGGCAAGCGCATGTGTGTCGCGTCGGGGTTCGCGAATCTCGAGGCGGCGCTCATCGTCGCGACAGTCGCCCAGCGGCTCGAGCTGGACCTGGTCCAACAGCCCGAGATCAAACGGGACAACACCTTCACCGGCGGCCCGAAAGACCCCATCTGGGTCCGGCCGCGCGAGCGCGCGCCGCTCGTCCCCGCCGAACGCGTGTAGCCGGGGGGAAGCCGTCGGGCTCGCGCCCCGCTACGGCGTCGCCGCCGGGCTCGGGGAGCCGAGCCCGAGCCCCCCGTTGGAGGGGATCCCGTCCGCTTCGCCGGGCGGCGGCTCCTTGTGCTGCTGAGCAGGCTCGGCGCTTGGCGAAGGCGTGTCGTCCGGCGCGGATCCCGTCGCGCAGATCGCGGCCGCGCGGGCGCAGGGCTGCGCCGAGGCCGCCGCCGGGAGGACAATCGCCGCGGCGCTGAGCACGGCGGCGCTGAGCACAGCCGCGAAAGAAGCCGCGCGGAACTGGGACGACAAGCTGAAGGACAGGGGCATAACTTCTCCTGGTCTGTTTCGGCGAGCGACCGCGAAAAGAGGCCCGCGGCCGCCTGGGCATCATTGCATGAATTTCCAGCGTCCGCTCGGTGAACGACGGCAGGCTCCGACGACTCCTCGGCCTCAGGCGGACTGCTGGCCGCGCCAGCGCACGACCTCCAAGGCCGCCGCGACGGCGACGATATTGTGCGGCAGCGGGCGCGGGAGCAGCTCGTCGGCGCGGGCGAGCCTGCGGATGACGGTGTTGCGGTGCGTGTAGAGCCGCTCCGCCGCGCGCGAGGTGTTGCACTGCTCGCAGATGTACGTCGAGACGGTGTCGCGGATGTCCTGCTCGGCGGCCAAGAGGCCCCCGAGCGTGTCTTGGACGAACTCGTCCGCGCGGGCGGGATCGCTGGTGACGAGGGCGACGAGGGCGATGTCGTCATAGTGCGCGGCCCGGTGCGGCGAGGCCAGCCGGGTGAGCATCCGCTGCGTGGCGATGGCGTCCAGATGGCTGCGCCGGAAGCCCGCGAGGTCTCGCCCCGGCCTGCCGATCCCCATCCGGACGCCGGGCGTGCCCGCGATATGCGGGACCAGCTGCGCGGAGGCGGGCGCGGTCGCGACCGGCAGCCAAAGCCACATAGTCGCCGAGCTGGCGAGGACCGTCAGCCTTCGCGCGGCCCCGCTGGCACGGGTGATGGCCTCGGCAGCTGCTTCGAGCCTGCTGGCCGGGGTGGTCGGCTCGCCCCAGACGACGGCGGCGACATGCGGGCCCGTGAGCTGGTAGCCGAGCTGCGCCTCGGCGCGGGCGCGCGGGATCGGCGCGCCTTCGAGGATGAGGGTGACCGCGGCGAGGCGGTCCGCGTGGCTGCCCCGCACCAGTTGGTCCCGCTCCGTCGCCATCCGGGCGGAGATCGCGTCGATGGTGTCGTCGATGAACGTGCGAATCGAACGCTCGGAGAGCGCGAGCAGCTCGTGGAGCTCGCCGGGGTCCGAGGTCAGTCCGAAGCAGATGTCCATCCACCGCCGCCAGGCCACGCTCTGCCCGGTGCGGTAGGTGTCGAGCGCGGTCTGGTCGAGGCCGCGGCGCACCATGTCTCGGGCGGTCTCCAACTCGTCCGGGGCGAGGTTCGGCGGCACGCGCTCCCCGGGCCGCTGCACGTTGGACGTGGCCCAGTGCAGCAGATTCGCGAAATTGGCCCTGCGCACGCGCTCGGCGAGGACGGGGTCGTCGGCGACCGCCCGCATCCGTTGTCCGCCGAGCGTCGCCTTGTTGAGCTCTTCGATCCATTCCGCCTGCGGGGTGAGCGCAGCCGTCGCGCCCTGCCGCATCAACTCCTGCATCCGCCGCGACAGAGCAGGCCACGAAGCGTCCATATGAACACTATGCACCATGTGGTCGGCGAAATAAGGACAAACTGCTCTAGCACCATGGACATCCAGCCAGGCATTGTCAACAAGAAGGAAATTCCACTCCACCCCCCAGGAGCCATCACATGACCGACACCAGCACCACGCCCGACGTCGAGCAGCTCGACGTCTTGATCATCGGCGCGGGCGTCTCCGGCATCGGAGCCGGGCATTATCTGCGGACGCTGCAGCCGTCGAAGACGTTCGCGATCCTCGAAGGCCGAGACGTCTCCGGCGGCACCTGGGACCTGTTCCGGTATCCGGGCATCCGCTCGGACTCCGACCTGCACACCTTCGGCTACGAGTTCAAGCCCTGGCGCGACGAGCAGTCGATCGCCGACGGGCCGAGGATCCTTTCCTACCTGCGCGAGACCATCGCCGAGGAGGGCCTCGAGCCGCATATCCGCTACAACCACCAAGTGGTGGCCGCGGACTGGTCCTCGGCGGACGCTCGATGGCTGGTCGAGGTGGAGCGCGCGGACACCGGGGAACGGCTGCGCCTCTCCGCGAGCTGGATCTTCTGTTGCAGCGGCTACTACCGCTACGACGAGGGCTTCACGCCCGAGTTCGCGGGCCGGGACCAGTTCAAGGGGCAGGTCATCCACCCGCAGCACTGGCCGGAGGACCTCGACTACGCGGGCAAGCGCGTCGTCGTCATCGGCAGCGGGGCCACCGCCGTCACGCTCTTGCCCGCCATGGCGGACGCCGCGGGGCACGTGACGATGCTGCAGCGCACCCCGACGTACATCATGCCGGTGCCGAAGAGCGACCCTATCGCCAACGGATTGCGCAAGATCTTCGGCGACGAGCGGGGCTACGCCCTGGCCAGGCAGAAGAACATCCTGCAGCAGCGGGCGGTCTGGCTGTTCTGCCAGCGCTTCCCGAAAGCCGCCCGGAAGCTGATCCGCACGGTGAACGCCAAAATGCTCCCCAAGGACTACCCGGTCGACGAGCATTTCAACCCGCCCTACAACCCTTGGGACCAGCGGCTGTGCGCGGTGCCGAGCGGGGACCTCTTCGCCGCGATCCGCAAGGGCACGGCCTCGGTCGTGACCGACCGGATCAAAACCTTCACCGAGAACGGGATCCTGCTCGAATCGGGCCGCGAGCTCGAGGCCGACATCGTCGTCACCGCCACCGGGCTGAACCTGAGCCTCTTCGGCGGCGTGAAGCTCAGCACCGACGGCAGGCCGGTGCAGCTGACCGACGCGGTCGCCTACCGGGGCATGATGTTGTCCGGCGTGCCGAATTTCGCGATGGCGATCGGCTACACCAACTCCTCGTGGACGCTCAAGATCGGGATGCTCTGCGAATACTTCTGCCAGCTGCTCGGGTACATGGAGGCCAACAGCTTGGACACGGTCTGGGCGGCGGCCGACCCCGAGATGCAGACCCGCCCGTTGCTCGACTTCGGCGCGGGCTACGTGCAGCGGTCCCTGGAGTGGCTGCCCAAGCAGGGCGCGAGCGCGCCATGGCTGATGTCCATGAGCTACTACGAGGACCGCAAGAACCTGCGCGACACCTCCGTGGTCGATGAGAACCTGCGCTTTTCGAGCCCGGCCCGCCGCGCGGGACAGGCCGAATTCGCAGGAACTCGCGCGTGACCTCCTCCTTCTTCGACAAAACCGTCGTCGTCACCGGGGCCGGATCCGGCATCGGCCGGGCCCTCGCCGTCGAGCTCTCACGGCGCGGGGCCCGGGTCTCCGGCTCCGACGTCGACGAGACAGGGCTCAAAGAGACGGCGGCGCTCGTCTCGGGCGACATGCACACCGCCGTCGTCGACGCGGGCGACCGCGAGGCCGTCCTGCGGTACGCGGACGAGGTCGTCGCCCGGTTCGGCGTGGTCCACCAGGTCTACAACAACGCGGGGATCGCCTTCTCCCGATCCGTCCAGGACGCGACGTGGGCGGACTACGAGCGAGTCTTCCGGGTCAACCTGAACGGCGTCATCCACGGCACGCAGGCATTCCTGCCGCACCTGGTCGCGTCGGGGGACGGCCATGTCGTCAACGTGTCCAGCCTCAACGGCTACCTGGCGCAGCCCGGCATGTCGCAGTATTGCGCCTCGAAGTTCGCCGTCCGGGGCTTCACCGAATGCCTCGCAGCCGAGATGCTGCGCGACCGGCTGCCGGTCAAAGTCAGCGTCGTGCACCCCGGCGGCGTCGCGACGAACATCGCGAACAACTCGGTCCGCGACGCGCAGGCCTCGGGTCGCGAGGTCACCGAGGCGGACGAGCGCAGACGGCGGATCTACAACGAGAAGCTCCTGCGGCTGCCCCCCGCCGAAGCCGCCCGGATCATCCTCGACGGCGTCGCGAAAGGCCGCGCGCGGATCCGGGTGGGCTCTGACGCGGTCTTCGTCGACCTGTTGGTCCGGCTCCTGCCCACGAGGGCGGTGCGCCTCGTCTCCGCCGTGGAGCGCGTGCTCGTGCGCTAGCGCTTCTGGCCGAGCCTGGTGACCGCGCCGCCCTTCCCGGGAGTGGCGTAGTACAGGCCCCCGCCCGCAGGAGGCCCGTCCGGCAGCAGCGAGCCGTTCACCGAGCAGAACAAGTACTGCCCGTTCTCGCTCCTCGGGCTCCGCCACAGCAGCCGGCCCGTGGCCAAGTCGTACGCCGTGTACGTCGCCAACCCGCTGGAGGTGGCGAAGACCAACAAGACCGAGCCGTCCGTGCCCGCGACAGACCACGGGTTGAGCCCCATGTCGATGGAGCCGGTCTTCTTCCCCGTGTCCAGCTCGTACACGTCCACCGTCTTCGCTCCCTGCTGCTGCACGAGCAGATAGCCGCCGACACAGCTCATTTTGTTCGAAGACGCGTCCCCGGTTGCGGGGGTCTGCCAGAGAATCTGGCCGGAGGCCGCGTCCGCCGCCGCGACGCCGCTGTCGTTCATCAGCATGATCTGCCCGCACTGCTCGCTCGACGGACGCAAGACCACCCCGGGGAGGGACCAGCCAGCGATCTGGTTCACCTTCTTCCCCCGCGCGTCGAAGATGTCGACTCGCTTCTCAATCGCGACTGCGTACCCCGTCGCGGTCAAGGCGACCTGCACATTCTTCGACGACGTCGGGCTATCCCCGTGGTTGGAGTACTCCCCCACCACATGCCCGGTGTCCGCGCTGTAGACCTGGGCGCTGAACGGATCGTGCAGCTCGAAAAGCCCCGTCGCCGACGAAAGCTCGAACTTGCTCAGGCCGGGCGCGCCCTGCGCCGTCCAGCGTTGCTCGCCCGAGCCCGTGAAACGAGTCACGAGGGCGACCGGCTCGTCCACAGTGCCGCCCCATTGCACCACCAAGAAGCCATCGCGCTGCGGATACACCCTCGTCCACCGCTCCGGGGGGAGGACGATCGTTTTCCTGGCGGAGCCGTCAGGGCCGAAGAACGCCAGTCGGACCGTGTCGAGGAAATCGGTCTCAGACGGAGCGCCGCCAGGCGGCGGCTGGTCCGCAGGAGTGTCGGACCAGCAAACCGCGCTGGAGTCCTCGGCGAGATCGCACGACATCAACGACTCGCCGAAAGGCGCGGGCGCCTGCCACTTCTTCTTCCCTGTCGCCGCGTCGAGCACAAACATCGAGTGGTCCGCGCCGTCATGGCCGTCCAGCAGCACCGAGTTCTCGCTCGCGGAACGAAAGCCAACTGACGCAGACTGGCCGCCGACGATATCGTCTGCCTGAGCGGTCCACAGCGACACCGGCTGCGCCGGGATCGGGTCGAGGAAAGGGCCACCGGACCTGCGCTTGTCCTTCACGGCGGCGCTCGGCTGCACGCCCTGCGCCTTCTGCTCCAGCCCCCCGCGCCTCCCGGAGAGCACCACCGCGAGCACCACCACAAGCGCCACCACGAGTACTGCGGCCCCCGCGACGATCCACACCCGAGAGCGGCGCGCCCGCCCCGGCGCTTGCGGAGCGCCGTACGGCGGAGGCTGCTGCCCGTACTGCGGCGGAGGCCCGTACGGCCCCCACGGAGGCCCTCCCGGTGTCGTCATCGCCCATTACCTCCTCATACGGATGATCCCCGGACAACATAGCACCGCCCGCCTGCGGCGACTATGCTGTGACGTATGCCGCCGAACGCAGTCCTCAAAACGATGAACCACGCCCACCGCGCCTTGATCAAACTCAGCGGCGGGAAGCTCGGCAAGACATTCGGGCCGATGCCTGCCGTCGAGCTGACCACAATCGGGAAGAAGACCGGCCAGCCGCGCGCCGTGTTCCTCACCTCCCCGATCCAGGAGGACGGGAAATGGCTCGTCGTCGCGTCCCGTGGCGGCGACCCCACGCATCCGGCCTGGTACACCAACCTGGTCGCGAATCCCCAAGTGACCTTCGCCGTGGTCGGCCAGCAGCCGACGAAAGCCGAGGCGGTCCCCGTCTCCGCCGAGGAGCGCGAGCGACTGTGGCCACTGGTCGTGAAGACGTACAAAGGCTACGGCGGGTACCAAGAGCGCACGTCGCGGGTGATTCCGCTGGTCTGGATCCGACCGCTGGCCGGCTGAGCAGGCGGGCCCGCTCTTCGCGTCGTTCACATTCCGCGTCTCATGGCTTTTGGCCGAGCCGCGAGACGCTCTTCCCAGAGACGGTGTAGATCGCTCCGCCCATCAAACTCGAAGTATGGGTGCTCGACCCTCCCGGCGCGCAGAAAAGGTACTCGCCGTCCTGGCCGGGCGGGCTGCTCCACACGAACGCGCCGTTGGCCAAGTCGTACGCGTCGTAGACGAACTGGTCGGCGCTTCGGCGCAGGAGCACGAGCGAGCCGTCCGTGCCGACTACCGCCGGATCGCCCTCCGTGGATATCGTCCCGACCTGTTTGCCGTTCGCCAGATCGTAGACACCGAGCGCTTGCTCGAACCCGGCCCGCAGAAGGAAATGATCGCCGACGCACGAGGCCTGCAGCATGGACGAGCCGTCCCGGCCCGGCAGCTGCCACAGGATCTGCCCAGACTCGGAGTCCGCCGCCGCGACGGCGCCCGACTCATTCTGCAGCAGTATTTTCCCGCACACGGCGCTCGACGCGTTCCGCATCTGGAAGAGCGAGCGCCAGCCCGCGATTTGGTTCACTTTCTTCCCTCGCGCGTTGAACACATCGATCACTTTGCCGTTCTCGGCGGTGAAGCCCGAGGCGTTGAGCGCCACCTTCAGCGGCTGCTGGCCGGGCGTGGCGGAACTCGTGAGATCTGAGAAATCGCCGACCGCGAGACCGTCGGACAATTGACGGACCTGCGGAGCGCCCAGTCCGCCCCGGACGGAGACCAGACCCAGGTCCTCGGCCACGACTGCCTCGTCGCCACCGGCAGCGCCCTGCGTCGTCCAGCGCCGATCCCCCGAGCTTGAGAACACGATCTCCGTGTTCGGCGCGCCCTCCGACGCCTGCGGCGCTTTGAAGACGAAGAAACCGTCGCGCAGCGGGACGACCTGGGCCGCGCCAGGCTCGGAGAGTGTCACCTGCCTGGTCCCGCCGCCCGACGAGGCGATGAAGACGAGCCGCGTGGTGCGCGGCGGAATGCCGTCGCGGGTGGCGGTGTCGAGGGGGTTGTCCCGCCAGCACAGCACTTGGCTGTCGCCCGAGAGGGCGCAATTGACCACGTCCAACGGGATGTTCGCTTTGACTTCCCATTTCTTCGCCCCGGTCGCGGCTTCGAGCGCGACGATGTCGTAAAGACGGTCGCGCGGGCTGACGAGCGAGGAGAGCAGCGCCGTGTCCTGGTTCGCGGCCGTGAAAGACGGGGCAGGCCCGTTGGGGAACAGTCCCGCCAGGGGCGTGGTCCACAACGGGCGCGGCAGGGCCGGGATCGGGTCGAGGAAGGGGCCGCCGGGACGAGGACGCGCGGGCGGGGCGGCCTTCGCCGCCGTCTGTCCCGACTGGCCGCTCTGGCTTCGAACCTTGACCGCCACGAACGAAAGCCCCGCCGCCAAGGCGGCCGCGCACACCAGCACGGCAGCTGCGACAACCCACGCCCGCAACCACGGCGCACGCCGTCGACCACCCGACACACCCACTGCCCGATCCTCCTCGCCAAAGCCAGCGTCCCAATGTCCTCCCAACATACGCTTCGGCGGTCGAGATATGGAACACGTCGCCCGCCGAAACCTCGCGCGCAGCAGAAGCCCCCCTTCCTCGCGGCCGAGCCCCGCTTTTGGCGACGTTCGTCACAAACGGGGACACGAGGCGCTTCCCCGCCTAGACTGTTCGTATACGAACAGTCTAGGCGTTCGCGGACAGTTCGTAGTTCGAAGGGACCACCAGCCCCCTCGAAGCCCATAAGAGAGAAAGGAATGCCATGGCCGAAACTTCCACGAAAACCGCCGCATTCGTCGGCCGGTCGGAGATCGTCCCCGAGAAAGGCAGGCTCATCGTCGACATCGGCGACCGCACGATCGGGATCTTCCGCGTCGGCGGCAAGCTCTACGCCTACGAGAACCTCTGTCCGCACCAAGGCGGCCCGGCCTGCCAAGGCAGGATCGTGCCAAGGGTGCGGGAGAACATCGACGCGCAGCAGCTCGCGCACGGCATGCGCTTCGACGAGGACGAACTGCACGTGGTGTGCCCGTGGCACGGGGCCGAGTACCAGATCAAAACCGGCCAGCACGTCACGGTGCCGCAACTGCGGCTGCACGGCTTCGAGGTCGAGGAGCGGGGCGGTGAGATCTATGTCCTCGTCTAAAACCACGACCGACTTCGCCGATGTCGCGGACGAACTGCGCGCATTCGTGCGCGAGCTGCAGAACGGCGGATCGGCGACCGTCGCAGCCGAGCCCCTCTCCCGAGCGGTCGGCGATCTCGCCAAGCTCTATTTCGCCTGCCAGGAGGCTTCGGGCCGCGCTCCGGCGATCTCCCCGGACGATGTCTCCGGCACCGAGGCCGTCGCGTTGATCGCAGGTCTGATGGAGGCGCAAAGCCTGAACACGTTCGACCTGGCGCTGTGGCTGTCCCGGGCGCAGCATTCCGAGAAGCTCTAAGGAGAATCCCATGACCACCAGCACCAACCAGCCCGTTGTCGCGGTCCACCCCGTGCAAGAGATCACGACCACCACAGACTCGCGCGAGATCCTCGCCAACGCCCGCCGAGACACCGAGCAGTTCGGCTTGGACAAAACGCTCGTCGTCGACGTGGACGCGCACCACGTCGAGCTGGACTCCTGGCCCGAGGTCATCGCCGCGATCGACGACCCGGTCCTCCGCGACTACGGCGAGCAGATCATGAAGAACTGGCCGCAGGCGCACCACCTCGCGCTCAGCCCGCACATGCCGGGGCTCACCTTCCAGGACGTCGCGGGCCGGGTCCCGCACCAGGCGAGCCTGGCCGAACACGTGCCGCCTGGCGAGTTCCACCGGGATGTGACCCTGGTGCAGCGCGCCATGGACTCGATGGCGATCGACTACCAGGTCGTCTTCCCCCAGCCGATGCTGGAGATCGGCCTGCACCCCAATCCGGAGTTCGCCACGGCGCTCATGACCGCCTACAACAAGTGGTTCACGAACACCATCCTTGGCAAAGACCCCCGGATCAAGACGATGCTCGGGCTCCCGTTCGAGAACCCGGACGCTTCGCTCGACATGATCCGGGCCTACCACGACCACCCGGACGTCATCGGCTTCCTCGTGACCAGCCAACGGCACATCGGGGTGCATCAGAACCAGTACATCCCGGTCTACGCGGAGCTCGAGCGCCTCGGCCTGCCCATCGGCTTCCACGCCGGGCCGACCTGGGGCGACACGATGACCTCGACCATGAACCGCTTCACCGGGGTCCACGCCATGTCCTTCGTGACCTGCAACATGACGCACTTGACGAACTGGCTGCTCAACGGCATCCCGGTGCGGTTCCCGAACCTCAAGACCATTTGGATCGAGAGCGGGCTGGCGTGGCTGCCGTTCATGATGCAGCGCCTCGACCACGAGTACATCCTGCGCACGTCGGACGCGCCGCTGTTGGAGAAGCTGCCCAGCCAGTACATGCGGGATATGTTCTACACGTCCCAGCCGCTGGAGGTGACCGACTTCGACCTGCTGCAGTCGACCTTCAAGGCGATCGACGCGGAGAACACGCTGATGTACTCCTCGGACTGGCCGCACTGGGACTTCGACCTCCCCGGCCGGATCATGCGGCTGCCTTTCGTCTCGGAACAGGGCAAGCGGAACATCCTCGGCGAGACGGCGCGAAAAGTCTTCGGGCCGAAATTGGCGCGGCCGGTTTCCGCCTAGGCTTGAATAAGGGTGTGAAACCAGCCGATCCCCCTGGCCCCAACGATGCGATCCGCTCTCCGGAGGAGCAGCTCTTGGTGCTCCTCCGGAGGGTGGACCAGCGGCATTCGGCCTTGTGGCGGGACGTGGGCCCCGCCATCACCCGCACCCACTACCTCGTGCTGCGCACCGTGGAGCGCTGCCCGCAGATCGGACAGGACCAATTGGGAGCTCTCGTCGCCATCGACAAAGCGAGCCTGACCGCGCTGATCAACCGATTGGAGCAAGCCGGGCACCTGGTCCGCCACGTGCACCCCGAGCACCGGTCGCGACGACAATTGACGCTCACCGACACGGGCCGGGCCGCGCTCGTGGAAGCCGCGCCCCTCGCCCGAGGCGTGGAACTGCAGTTCCGCGAGAAACTCGACGAGCGGGGGCTGGCGGTTTTGCTCTCCGGCATGGAAGGCATCGCCTGACCAGCTTTGGGCGCAAGGGCCAGGCGGACTAGGCCGTCTCGTCCTTCACAGCGGCCGCGACACCGCGGAGGAACGCGCGGATCATCATGGCCGCGCAGAACGCGAGCCCCGCGGACAGGCCGAGCCACACGCCAGGAGCGCCCCAGCCGAGGACGAGCCCGCAGACGAGCGCCACCGGCAGGCCGACCGCCCAGTAGCCGACCAAGGTGATCTTCAGCCCGCTCTTCGCGTCGCCGAGCCCCCGCAAGAGGCCGACGGCGATGTTCTGCGCGTTGTCAAAGAACTGCTGGACGACCGCGACTATGAGGAGCGTCCCCGCGATGGCGGCGGCCTGGCCTGCGATGTGGAAGGGCCAGAGCACGAGGCGCGGGGCGACCAGGTAGACCACGCCGAACAGCGCCATGATCACAGCTCCGACCGAGAGCACGGTCTTGGCGGCCTCGCGCGCCTCGGCCTTGTCGCCCCGCCCCATCGCGTGGCTCACCAGCACCGAGGAGCCGTGCGAAAGGCCGACGCTGATCTGGAAGACGATATAGACGATCTGGTTCACCGCAGTGTGCGCGGCGAGGGCCGCAGGGCCGAAATGGCCGATCACGAGCGCGGCGACCGAGAAGAGGCCCGCCTCCGAGCCGTAGGTGAGCGCCGTGGGGACGCCCAGCTTCAAAACGTCCTTCACCTCCTGGACGGTCGGGCGGCCCGGACCGGTCAAATACGGCGCGAGCTGCTGGTCGCGCCGCAGAATGAGCCAGAATGCCCCGACCGAGAAGAGCTGGACGGCCGTGGTCGCGAGCCCGATGCCGGTGAGCCCGAGCTTCGGGGCGCCGAGCAAGCCGTAGATGAAGACGAAATTGAGCCCGACGTTCACCGCGATCGAGGCGAGCATGACAGGCAAAAGGGACTTCGGCTTGCGCATGCCCGTCGCGAACTGCCGCAGCGCCTGCAGCCACAGGAGCGGGACCAAGCCAGGCGCGAGGGCCGCCATCATCGGGCGCGCGCCCGCGAGCACCTGCGGGTCTTGGCCGAACCAGCCCAGCGCGTAGCTCAACGCGACGAGGACGACCACGCCTGCCAGGCCCGCGAGGGTCGCGACAACCAAGCCCGCGCGCGCGATCCCGCGCACCTCGTCGTCGGGCGCGGACCGGCCCTGCGCGTGCGCGATCTGGTTCCCGAGGCCGGTGATCAGTCCGACGCACATCGTCCGGACCTGGTTGAACAGGGTGATGGCGAGACCGCCCGCCGCGAGCGCGGCCACGCCGAGCACGCCCATCATCACCGTGTCGGTGGTCGTGAGCGCGACTTGGGCGAGCTGGATCCCCGCGATCGGCACGGCGAGCGCGGCAAGCTCCTTGAGGCGGCCTTTTCTCGTTGGCGTTGGAGTCGTGGTCACTGCGGTCACAGTACTGCGGCCGCGACAGGCTGGCGCACGTCAGGGACGCCGAGACGGGAGAGCGTGGCGCCGACGGCCTCTTCCGCCGCGGGGTCGAGGAGGTCCCGCGCCGCCATCCACTCCTCGTCGAACACCGTGTCTAGGTACTTCTCGCCCCCGTCGCAGACGATAGAGACCACCGTGGAGCCTGCGGGCAGGTCGGGGAGCTTCTGCAAGGCAGCGTGGACGCAGCCGCCGGAGGAGCCGCCGATCAAGAGGCCCGTGCGCCTGCCGAGCACCCGGGCGGTGGCGAACGCGTCCACGTCGGAGACCTTCACGCCCTCGTCCAGCAGCTCGTAGTCGACGGCCGTGCCGATGATCGCGCCTTCCGGGGTGCCGGTGCCGGACTGCCAGTAGTCGCCGCCGGGGCCGCCGAAGGCGATGGAGCCGACCGGCTCCACGCCGATCACCTGCGTCAGCTGGCCGAGCCTGCGCAGCTCGCGGGCAGAGCCGAACAGGGAGCCGCCGGTGCCGACCGCGCAGACCATGTAGTCGACCTTGGCGAGGTCCTCGACCAGCTCGCGCGCGAGCGCCGCGTACGCCGCCGGGTTGCTGTCGTTGTTGTGCTGCTCGGTGAAGAACGCCTCGGGGTCCTCGGCGGCCATGGCCTCGGCCAGCTCCTCCCGCGCGGCAGTGTTGAGGCTGTCGTCGCCATCCTCGGCGACGTACACGAGCTCGGTCCCCATCGCCGCCATCGCGCGGATCTTGTCGACTGCGGCGTGGTGGTCCACCACTGCGGTGAACCGCAGGCCCAGCTCGGCCGCCACGACCGCCAAGCCGAGGCCGGTGTTGCCGGAGGTGGACTCCACGATCCGCCCGCCCTGGGGCAATCTGCCGTCCGCGAGCGCGTCGAGCGCCATCTGCCGGGCCATCCGGATCTTCATCGACCCGGTCGGGTTGAACTGCTCCAGCTTGAGCAGGTACCGCGTGCCGTTCTCCAGCCGCACCAGCTCGAAGAGCGGGGTGTTGCCGATCAAATCGGAATATTTGGTCACGATCATGATTTCTCCTCAAGGGACCATCGGGGCTGGGAACCAGACAGGTCCAGCAGGACTTTCGGCGGGATCGGCAGATCGTGGAACGAGGACTCGTTGGAGTCCATCTGATATCCCGCCGTGTTCGGGTAGACGAGGAAGTCGCCTCGTTTCGGGGGCCTCGGCAGCAGCAGCTTGCGCCAGGTCAGCATGTCGGAGTCCAGGCAGCTCGCCCCGCCGACGCACGTCGGGGTCGGCTGGTCCGCCCCGGTCTTCGGCCACAATGCGGGATCGGGCAGGAACTCGCTGCCGAACCACTGCTCGGAGAGCGACAGGCTCGTCCCCGCGACAGTGGCGATCCCGTAGCCGCCGAACCCGCCGTTGGGCACCGCCTCGCGCCATTTGAAGCCTTGGACGGGGAAGACGCTCACCCCCGAGTCGGCCAGCAGCGCTCGGCCCGGCTCGACGGCCAGCTTGATCCCGGCTTCGTCCAACAGGCGCTCCAACGGCATGCCGTCGACCCGGTGGGCCAGGATGCTCGTGAGGGCTTTCGCCCCCGGCTCGGGGCAGTGGTAGGGGTAGAAGCCGTCGGGGAACACCTTGTTCGCGTGGCATTGCTCCGGGCGGAACCCTTTTTGAAACGCCTCCCAGTCCTCTGCCGCGACGTAATTGACCGGCAAACCGCCGCCGATGGAGATCATGTCGGCGCGGTGGCCGAGCGCGCGTGCGGCGAGGCACTCGCCAACGAGCTCCGTCGCGAGCTCCGCGCGGGCGGCGAGGTCGTAGCCGGAGAGGTGGAAGCTGAAGCCTTCCATCCGGACGCGGGGGCCCATCTGCGCGATCCTGGCGAGCGCCGCCTGGCGTTCCGGCCCCGCCAGCCCGAACCGGGAGTTCGGCTGTGCGGGAGGATGGACCCGCAAGAGGACGCGGAGGGCCGCCAGGTCGTCGGTCAACGCCAACGCCCGCTCCAATTCGTCGAGCGAGTCGACCGCGACGAGCGCCTCATGCCGCCAAGCCAGGGACAACAGCTCGTCGCTCTTCGCGGGCCCGGTGACCATGATCTGGCCGCCAAGCACGCCGCAGCCGAGCGCCTCGCGCAGCTCCTGGACGCTGGAGACGTCGACGCCCGCCAGCTCTGCGGCGCAGATCTTGAGCCAAGCCGGGGATTTGTTCGCCTTTTTCGCGAAATAGACCGTCCCGTCCGTGGCGGCGAGAGCGGCCTTGAACTCGCGCAGGTTCTCAGCGAACGTCTCGGGGTGCAGCAGGTGGAACGGGCCGCCGACCGCCATTGCCACGCGCTCGATCAGCTCCGGATCGTCCAGAGCCAGCTTCGCCCATTGCGGCCACAGCGCGGGCAGCGCGGGCGCGGGCGTCCCGGCCGCCACACTCACGACCACAGCTCGACCTCCTTGCCCCGGCCCTGCGCGATGGCCGCGCGGGCGAGGATCGCCCCGACGGCCACGTCGGTGACGACCATGCCGCTGTTGTAGGCGAAGATCCGCTGCCTGCTGCCGGTGCGGCCCTGCGCCCGGCCTGCGAGGATCTCCGGCAGCTCCGCGTCCGGCAGCCGCAACCCCGTGCCGGGGTGGGCGAAATCCTGGCCGGTGAGCGCCATCTGCTCCGCGCTCGTCGCGACCAGCCGGTCCGCCGACCACAGCACGTCCGGCGCGACGCCGTAGCCGACGAGGACGGCGAGCGCGCCCTCGCGGATCTGCTCGGCCCGGATCTGCGCGGGCGTGCCCGGGCCCGCGACCGCGAGGACCACGTCCGCCTCGCAGGCCCGGCCGAGGTCGTCCAGCACTTCGATCTCGCGGTCGGGGTGGTGCTGGCGCAGCTCGCCCTTCACCGCCGCGATCCCTTCCGGATGGGAGCCGAACAGCATGATCCGCTCCACCTGCGGCAGTGTGGTGAGCAGGAACGGCAGCGCCGCACGGCCCTGCGCCCCGGTGCCGACCACAAGCACGGTCTTCGTGTCCGGCGGGGCGAGCTCGCGCGCGAGGATCGCGGAGGCCGCCGGGGTGCGCAACGCGCCGATCCGCCCGCAGTCCATCAGCGCGACCGGCAGCCCGCTCTCCTCGTCGTACAGGCCCAAAGTGGTGTAGTAGAGCTTTTCCCCGGTCCCGTTGTTGGTGTACGAGGTCTTGAACCCGACGAAGCCGTTCGTCTGGCCGAGCATGGCGTAGCTGATCGAAGGCCCTGCCGTGATGTTGAGCTTGCGCGGATTGCCAGACGGGTCTGCCGCATGCCCGAGGTACGCGGCCTCCACCGCCGCGATAACCTCCGCCGGGGCGATGGCCACGTCGGCGAGGTCGCTCTTGCTCAACAGGCGCAGGCTCATGAGACTCCCGCCAGCGCGGGCGCCTGCGGCGCGAAGTCGTCCTTGATCTCCTGGCCGTAGCCGTGCTCGAGCGCCTCGTGCTCGGTGCGGCGGGCGCGGGGCGAGAACGAGACATTCACCCGTTTGAGCCAGCGGTCGGTGCCGTCGTAGCGCGGGGCGAACGGGGCCCTTCCGTGCACCACCACGTCGTTGTCGATGATCGCCATGTCCCCAGGTTCGAGCACCACGGCCTCGCCCACCTCGGCCAATGCCTCGCCCAGCCTGCGGTACGCCGCCTGGTAGTCGGCGGAGGCTCCGTCCAAGGGGGTGTACGCCGGGTCGTAGCGCATCGCGAGCCCGTCGTGGCGGTCCCACAGCGTCGCCACCGGCTGCGGGGCGAGCGAGCGATTCCAGTCGTACGAGTCGTCGGGCAGGATCGGGGCGACCCGCTCGCGCAGGATCCGCTTGTCCTCGTCGGAGATCCGGGCGCGGCGCACGGAAGCAACGGTCGTCGGCGCCTGCTGCGGGTTGCGCACGCACAGGAGCATGAGCAAATTCGCCCGGTCCGGGTGGAACGCGTCCTCGGTGTGCGGGGCGAGGAGCACGGTGGACGAGGCGCCGGTCTGCTCCCGCTCTTTCCCCGGCTCGGGCAGGATGTTGTTCACGAGCCGCCCGTCTTGCTGGCCCGCCCAGGAGAACGGGCGCCCCGCGATCGCGGCGAGCAGGGCAAGGCTCGCGTCCAACGGCGACAGCATGCGCTCGTCCACCGCGCGCCACCCGCCCGGAGTCGGCCCCGCCACCGCGGGGTCGACGACCAGCCCCCGGACAACGGCCACGCCAGAAGCCGTCTTCGGCGTGGCGACGGCCTCGCGCAGCTCCGACCCCTCCGCGCGCAAATGCGCGCCGAGGTTCTCCAGGACCCGCTGCGCGGTCGGGTCGGCGAGCCCGTCGTGGACCGCCGCCGTCATTGTGCCCAACTCGTGCACGAGTTCACGAGCCTTGGGGCTCAATACCCGGATCTCCGCTGCCATGATCGCTCCTTCACTTTCGCCCGCCTTCGCCAATATACCCCCATGGGGTATATGTCCGAAGGTATCACACGCCCGTCGGCCGTCAACACAATCAGTCGCAATCGGCCCCGCCCGGGTTCCCGAACCACGGGAGTGTTCTGTAACACTGCCGAAACAACTACCCGAGGCTAACTGAGCCTGGCCTAACTAGGCAAGCCTTCTCTAAGCGAAACCCCGTTAGCTTTCTCACTCTGGCCAGGACAGAAAGCCGGTGATACGCTTTGAAAAACCGGATTAGACGTCCCATGTCACCACCTCGCGCCCGCAGAAAAACGCTAGTCGATTCAGATCGGACGACAGATCTTGGACTCTCACCCGAGCAAGGCCATGAGCGCGAACAGGTCTGATCGACCTGGACGCGCGCGTCGGCCCCGAATGGAGTGACCCGATGACCGACACACTCCCCTACGTCAGCACCTCATCGGCACCGGAAACATCGGCCCGAAGCCACAACCCGGCGGCCCCTGCCGAAACACCGCCCCATCGCGAACAGCAGCGCTTGCTCACGAAAAAGAAAGCGCTCAGCGCCCTGAAATGGACTGCGGTCCTCTGCGGAGTCTACCTCTTGGCCGAGGTCGGGAAGTATGCGGGCCTGCCCGCAGCACAGATGCTCATCGCCACGGCGCTAGGCCTCGCCGTAGCGCTCTCCGGCAAAGTGTGGCTCACCATCCCCAAACAGACCCAGATGGGCACCCAGGCCCTCATCGGCGTCGTCATGGGCGGATATATGCAGCTCGGCGAGCTCCGGGCACTCGGGCCGCTCATCACCCCTATCTTGATCCTCACCCTGACCACGCTCCTGCTGTCTATCTTCAGCGGCTGGGCGCTCGCCCGCTTCTCCCCTATCGACCGAACCACCGCCGCCCTCGGCATGATGGCAGGCGGATCGGCCGCGGTCATCTCTGCGGCAGAAGACTTGGACGCGGACCCCCGGATCGTCGCTTTCACGCAGTACTTCCGCCTCGTGCTCATCGTCATGACGACGCCGTTCTTGGTGACCTGGGCCTTCGGGACTGTGCCTGCAAGCGACGCGCGCCGGCTCAGCTTCGCGTTCCTCGACCAATACCGCTGCCAGGGCCACGACTCCGTTCAGTACGTATGCCTCCTCACCGGACGAGGCGACTGGCTCGCCGGGGTCTGCATCGCCGTCGTCCTCTGCATCGCCGGGATCAAGCTCGGCAAGGCCGTGCGACTGCCGTCCTACGCTTTGCTCGGGCCGATGGTCCTCACGGCCGTCGTCAGCTCCTTGGGGATCAGCCACGGCTTCGCGCCGGACGGCATCTTCAAGGAGCTGCTCTTCATCCTGGTCGGACTCGATGTCGGCCTGCGGTTCACAAAGGACTCATTGCGCCGGGTGTGGCGGCTTTTCCCGATGATCTGCTTCGCAACAGTTGCGCTCTCCACAGCCACCGCGCTCATCGCGGCACTCGCCGCCATGGCGACCGGCGTGCCGATGACAGACATGTACCTCGCCACCACGCCCGGCGGGATCAATGCCGTCGTCGCCACCGCCTCCTCCGTCAAAGCCAATATGCCGCTGGTGGCCAGCGCACAGAGCCTGCGCCTGCTCATGCTCGTGATCGTGCTACCCCTGCTCGCGAGACAGCTCACCAAAGGAGCACGGCCTCGGGCCGTGCGCGCCAAAGCTTGACCGAGAGATCCGACACGTTTTGCAGACTCGTCCCCGTTCGGTTAGTCTCACCAGGTTAGGTTTGCCATACCGAAGAGTCCGAGGAGTGAAGACTGACGATGCACGTCAGCCGACGAACAGCCTTGCGCCTCGGGCTCCTGGGCGGGCTCGCTGTCGCGGCCGCTCCGGGATGCTCCCAGCGGCGCCCGCCCTCTGACGCGTTGCGCGTCGGGGCGCTCGGCCCCGCCTCGGCCGCGACCACGAACCCCTACAGCACGTTCACGGGCGACTTCGACATGTTGCTCATGTCTTTGGTCTTCGACCCGTTGACCGTGCCGGGCGGCGGCGCGCAAGTCGCCCCCCGGCTGGCCAGCTCCTGGCAGAGCGACGACAGCCTCACGCGCTGGACCTTCCGCCTCGCCGAGCACGCGACGTTCCACGACGGCTCGCCCGTCACTGCCGACGATGTCGCCGAGTCGCTGCGCGTCCTGCGCCGCACGCCCGGCCAAGCGTGGAAAATCCCCGTCCCCGAGACAGGGATCAGCGCCACCGGCCCCCATGAGGTCACATTGGTTTCGGACCAGCCGAACAGCCAGCTGCCCATGCTGCTGCGCTTGATGACTTTCACGACCAAAAACGGGACGAACCGCCGATTGGGCGACTCTCCGGGATCGGGGCCGTTCAAGGTCGAGTCGACCGGCTCGCGAGCGCTCGACCACGTCCGCCTCGTCCGCCACGACGGCTGGTCCGGACACAACGACCTGCCCAAGCCGCCAGCGGGCGGAACGAGGGCCGCAGCGATCGAGCTCACTCGGTTCGCGAGCGTCCAAGCGCTGACCGACGCCGTTGTCGCGGGGCAGATCGACCTCGCGATGAGCGTCGGCCCGCTCGCCGCGCGCGCTGTGACGGGCCGGTCGGACCTGCAAGTGATCCGCAGGCCCGGCGACCTCGTCGTGCCGCTGGCCGTTCGATGCTCGGACGGGCCGTTCGCCAACCCCAAGGCGCGCGAGGCGATCCGCCTCGCCGTCGACCGCCAGGCGCTGGTGAGCCAGGTGCTCTCGGGGTACGGGAGCGTCGCGAACGACGTGCTCGGGACCACCGATCCGGCGTACGACCGGTCTCTGCCGCAGCGCGTCCGCGACCTCGGCCGAGCCCGCGCCCTGCTCGCCGAGTCCGGGCTCGACCTGAACCGCACATACCAGCTCTTCACCAAGGACGAGGCGTTCGGCGAGGTCAACACCGCCACGCTCATCGCGGGCCAGCTCGCCGAGGCGGGCTTGAAGATCGAAGTCGTGCAGCAGGAGCCCGAGGTCTTCGCCGCAGAGTCTTGGCACAAGGCCGCGCTCACCACGGTGAGCTGGGGGACGAACGACTCGGTCCTCTTCTTCGCGGACAAGGTGCTCGACTCCAAGAGCCAGATCAACGAAAGCGCGTTCCGCGACCCGCAGTTCGACGCGGCGCACGCCGAAGCGTCGTCCGCCGCCTCGTCCGACGACCGCGCGAGGGCGACGGCGGAGCTGCAGCGAATCCAGTACGAACGCGGCGGCTACGTGGTGTGGGGCACCGCCGACGGAGTGGACATCGCGTCGTCCAGGGTCCACGGCGCGCCGAACCTCGGCGGCTGGGGCAAAGCGCAACTCGAACGGGTGTGGCTCGGCTAGAGCCACGGTTCCTTTAGGCTAGCCATAGCTATGTTCCGTCTTGCTATCCGTGTCCTCGCGCGCCGCGTCGCGCTGCTGGCCGCCGCGCTCGCCCTGGTCTCGCTCACACAGAGCTTGCTGCCGGGCGACGGGCTGTTCGGCGCGCTCGGACCGCACGCGACCGAGCAGCAGCGGGCCGCGTTGCACCACGAGCTGTGGCTCGACCGGGCCTGGCCCGCCCGGTTCGGGCATTGGGCCGCGCACGCGCTCGGCGGAGATCTCGGCGTCACCCTGCGCGGGGCCGACGTCTCGGCCGTCGTGGGCTCGGCGCTGCCGAACACGCTCGTGCTCGCGGGGTGCGCGCTCGTGCTCGTGAGCCTTCTCTCCCCCCTCCTCGGCGGCTTCTGGGCTTTGTCGAAGTCCAGGCTGCTCGGGCCTGCGACCACGCTCTTCGTCGCAACGCCGGAGTTCGTCGTCGCGGTCGGCCTCGTGCTCGTCTTCGCCATCTGGCTCGGCTGGCTGCCCGCCGCCGTGGTCGGCGAGCCGGACCCGGCGGCTTTGGCGCTGCCCGTCGTCGCGCTCACCCTCCCGCAATTGGCCTGGAACACAGCCGTCGCGCACGCCGCGGTCGCGGACCAGCTGCGCGCCCCGCATGTCGCCGCTGCGATCCGGGACGGCCTGGCCCGGAGCCGCGTGCTCGTCCGGCACGTGCTGCCCTCTGCCCTGCCCGCCATCGCGGGATCCTTGGGCACCACGGCGGGACTCCTGTTCTCCGGCGCGCTGGTCGTCGAGAGCGTCTTCAACATCCCCGGCCTCGGCCAGATCATCACGGCGGCGGTGAGCGGGCGGGACGAGAATCTGGTCCTCGGCGCGCTGGCCCCCGCCGTCGCGGCGATATCGCTCGTCCTCGCCGTCGCGGACTTCATCCGGGGCCGAGCATGAGGCGCGTCGCCGCTGTGCTGCCTGCGGCCGCGCTGGTCTTCGTCGCGCTGTGCGGACCCCTCTTCGCCCCGCATCGTGCGGACGAGGCTGTGACCGGACCTTTCGCCCCGCCTGGGCCCGGGTCCCCGCTCGGCGGGGACGAATTGGGCCGCGACGTGTTGTCCCGGCTGCTCGACGGCGGGCTCGGGCTCACCGTCACGGCTGCGGTCATCGCCGTCCTCGTCACCGCGCTCGCGGCGGTCCTCGGCGCGCTTTCCGCCTTGGAAGGGCCCCTCGCCCGAGGGATCGAAGCCTGCACCGACCTGCTGGTGCTCCTGCCCCCGCTGCTAGTGGCCATGCTGGTGCTGCTCCGGCTGGGCGGCGGGTCGGGATGGTCGGCGGCGGGGGCGCTGCTCCTCGTGGCGGTCGTCGCCGGGACGCCGTACTCGGCGAGGGTGTTCGGCGGAGCCGCGGCGGTCGTCGCCAAGAACGGCTTCGTCGAAGTGGCGCTCTCGAACGGCTCCGGGCATTGGCGCGTGGCGGTCGAGGAGATCCTGCCGAATCTGCGTGCCACGTTCGTCACGCAGCTCGCACTGCGGTTCGTCGAGGCGACCGCGCTCGTCTCCACTGTCGCGTTCCTGCGGCTGCCCGCCGCGCTCGGCCCGTCGAACTGGGCGGTCATGGTGCGCGACTCGGTCGGCCCGGGGTTGTGGCTGAACCCGTGGTCCGCCGCCGCGCCCGCGCTCGCGATCGTCGCGCTCTCCCTCGCCGTGCGGCGCGCGATCATGGCGTACGCCCCCGCCCCGGCCGAGACCGCGCATACCCCGCCGCCGCAATCCGCGATCGAGCCGAAGCCGGGCCGCATGACCGCCGTGCTCGGGGCTTCCGGCGCGGGGAAGACCACCGCGCTGCTGCGCCTGACCAGCCCGCCCGGCCTCGACGGGGAGGAGCTGCGGTCCTTCCGCCGCACCAAGATCAGCTTCGTTGGCCAAGATCCCGGTTCCGAGCTCACCCCGACGATGCGGGTCGCCGCCCTGCTCGCCGAGACTGCGTCCCGGCCCGAGCGGATCCCCGAGCTCCTCGCGCGGCTCGGGATCGACGAGTCGTGCCTGCGCAAAAAGCCGCGTGAGCTCTCCGGCGGGGAGCAGCGCCGCGTGGCGCTCGCGCGGGCGCTGCTGCGGGAGAACCCCGTGCTTGTGGTGGACGAGCCGTTCGCCGGACTCGACAGCGCCCGCAGGGACGTCGTGGCGGCGCTGTTGCGAGAGGCCGCCGACGAGGGCAAAGCCGTCGTGGCGAGCGGCCACGACGAGGCGATGCTGCGAGCAATGGCGGACGAAGTCGTAGTCGTCGGGGAGGCCGCGCCACGCTTGGAGGGCCGCACCGACAGGCCCCTGGGCGAGCGCGCGCCGCAGTTGTCCGAGCCCCCGGGCGTCGTGTTCGAAGCCCGAGGCCTTCGCATCTCCTGCCCGAACGGCAGGATGCTGCTTGAGGACGGCGATTTCGAATTGGCCGCCGGGACGCTGACCGGCCTGGTCGGCGACTCCGGCACGGGGAAGACCACGCTCGCCCGCGTCATGGTCGGCCTCCAACAGCCCCAGTCCGGCGAGTGGACGAAGCTGCGGCCGCGCGCTATCCAGCTCGTGCCGCAGAACCCGGCAGGAACGCTCAACCCCCGGCGCACCGTGCGCCAGGCGCTCCTCGCGGCGACCCGGGAGAACGGCAGGCGCGCAACCGGCGGACCAGGAGCCGACGTGGCCGGGCTGCTCGGACAGGTGGGGCTCTCCCCCGAGCTCGCGGACCGGCTGCCGGGGCAGTTGTCCGGCGGCCAGCGCCAGCGCGTCGCGGTCGCGAGGGCGCTCGCGCATCGCCCGGCCGTGCTGGTCTGCGACGAGGTCACGTCGGCGCTCGACGCGAGGACTGCGGCTGGAGTCATGCGTCTCATCGGGGATCTCGCCGCCGAAGAAGGCCTCTCCGCCCTGGTGGTCAGCCATGATCTGGACCTCGTGGAACAGCACTGCCACCGGGTGCTGGCGCTGCGGGACGGCAAGCTCGTCTCGGAGTAAGGTGAGCGGCATGGAAGGCGAGTCGGGCATGTCGGGCGAGCCGCCCGCCCCGCTCCCGACGCACCCGCTCAGCCGCGAGCTGTTCGACGACGCGATCCTCTGGGCGTGGGAGCAGCAGCTGCGGCTCGAGGACGTCCTCGGCGGGGACAGCCCCTACGGGAAAGGGCCGTGGTGGGCGGACCCGCAAGCCGGGACCGTCACGTTCAACCACGGCAGGCGCCCCTCCCTCTCGGCCAAAGCGCATTTCCTCGGCTCCGCCTCCCCCGGCTCGGGCGTGTGGCTGTGGGGGTGGGCGAACGCCAACGGGTTCCCCGAGCCGGTGATCGACTCCGCCGCGCGACTGCGCGTCCACGCCGAGTCCTACGAGCACCACGGGCTCTACACGCCCGCGCTGCCGCTGGCGGGCCACATCGGCGAGCTCGTCTGGCGGATCGGAGCCTACGCCTCCTACGTCCTGGACCTGCCCTGCTATCTCTTCGACGGCGGCGGGTCGGTGGGCGCGCTCCTCGTGGAGCACCCCCTGTTCGAGTTGCGCGAGCCGACGCCGTTCCGCACCGCCCAGGTGGTCAACCGCGCGCTCGACGCCGGCCTGGTGTCCGATTGGCCGAGGGCATTGGCCACGTACGCGGAGAAACGCGGAGTCGGCCTCGAGCAGAACGAGGCCGGATACGTGTTGCTGCCGCCGAAGGGCGGGGCCGTGACGGTGGAGCTGGACGCGCAGGGCCGAGTCGGCCTGGTCGATATTCGCGCGTCGTAAACCCGCTCGCCATTGCCGTCCTCGGCGAACCATCCCTTTTCCATGTTCTCCCGTGTCCGAGAGCACCCGCAAGTTTTGGACAAATACCTACTATTTGTCTATTCTGACGACAAGTGATAGCTTTATGTACACAAAGGAAGTGATGTGCCCCATTGATCAATGGCACATTATCGACACCAGTGGACCTGACACACCGCAAGGAGCCGTCATGACAGCACATACCGCGACCGACCACGACGAGGCGGCGGCCCCGTGGCAGGACCCGAAGCGCCACCTGTGGCTTATCGGCCTCATCCCCCCCACCGTGCTCTTCATCGTCATTCCGGTCATCATGGGGATGAACTCGATGGGCTGGACGACCATGTCCAGGGCGCTGTTCTGGATCGGCCCGATCCTGGTCTACATCGTCCTTCCGCTGTTGGACCTGCGCTTCGGCCCCGACGGGTCCAATCCGCCGGAAGCGGCGATGGAGCGCTTGGAGAACGACAAGTACTACCGCTGGATCGTCTGGGCCTTCACCCCACTGCAATACGCGAGCCTCGTGCTCATCGCCTACCTCGCCACCGCCGACGACCTGCATTGGCTCGGCTACGAGCACCCGCTCTCCTGGGTCGACAAAATCGGCGGCGCCATCTCCCTCGGCATGATCGGAGGCGTCGGGATCAACACCGCGCACGAGCTCGGGCACAAGAAAGAGTCGTTCGAGCGCTGGCTCTCCAAGATCACCCTCGCCCAGACCTTCTACGGCCACTTCTACCTCGAGCACAACCGAGGCCACCATGTCCGGGTCGCCACACCCGAGGACCCGGCCAGCGCCCGGCTTGGCGAGAGCTTCTGGGCGTTCTGGCCGCGCAGCGTCTTCGGCGGCCTGCGCTCCGCATGGCACTTGGAGGCGGAGCGGTTCCGCAAGCTCGGCAAAAGCCCGTGGAGCCTGAAGAACGACGTGCTCAACGCCTGGCTCATGTCCGCAGCGCTCTACGCCGCGCTCGTCGCGGCCTTCGGCTGGCAGCTGCTCCCGCTCCTGATCCTCCAGGCGGTCGTCGGCTTCTCCCTGCTGGAGTCGGTCAACTACCTGGAGCATTACGGCCTCCTTCGGCAGAAGACCCCCACCGGCCGTTACGAGCGCGCCGCCCCCAGGCATAGCTGGAACTCGGACCACATCGTGACGAATGTCTTCCTGTACCACCTTCAGCGGCACTCGGACCACCACGCGTATCCGACGCGCCGCTACCAGACGCTGCGCAGCTGGGACGGGGCCCCGAACCTGCCGAGCGGCTACGCCAGCATGATCACGCTCGCCTACTTCACCCCGCTGTGGCGCAAGGTGATGGACCACCGAGTCCTCGAGCATTACGACGGCGACGTCTCGCTCGCGAACCTGCAGCCCGGCAAGCGCGAGAAACTGCTCGCCCGGTATTCCGCGCCCTCCACAGGCGGGCAGGACGACGAGGGCAGCGCCGCCACGAGCGGAAAGGCCGTGTGATGGCCGCATATCGCTGCCCGGTCTGCGAGTATGTCTACGACGAGTCCGTCGGGGCCCCTCGCGAGGGACTCCCGCCGGGCGCCTCGTGGGCAGACATCTCCGACGACTGGACCTGCCCGGACTGCGGGGTACGTGAGAAGATGGACTTCGAGCCGTTCAGCGCATCCGAAGCGCGTTGATCAGGCGAGAAAGGAACGGAAAACAGTGAGCGGCAGCTCCGACTACAAGCTGTACTTCTGCCTGCAATGCGGATTCGAGTACGACGAGGCCCTCGGCTGGCCGGAGGACGGCATCGCCCCCGGCACCAGGTGGGACGACATCCCCGATGACTGGACCTGCCCCGATTGCGGTGCGACCAAGGCCGATTTCGAAATGGTGGAGAAAGCCCGCGCATGACCCAACTGCCCAACACCAGCCCCGCGAAACACCGCCCAGCGGCCCGCTCCCCCTACGCCGAGGCCGCGCGCATGTTGCTGCGCGAGTCGATCCTCGACGCGCTCCAGCGGCTCCTCGACCGCCAGGACTGGTCCGAGGTCACCATGGCCGACGTCGCCAATGCCGCAGGGGTGAGCAGGCAGACCCTGTACAACGAGTTCCAATCCCGCACCGGCCTCGTCGAGGCGTACGCGCTCCGGCTCGCGGACCAGCTCGCCGACGCCGTGGACGACGCCATCCAGGCGAACGTCGGAGATTTCCACCTCTCCCTCGTGCAGGGCTTCCAGATGTTCTTCGCGCAGATCGGGAGCGACCCCCTCATCGTGTCCTTCCTCTCGGGGGAGGCCAAGCCGGACCTCATGCGCCTCTTGACGACGGACAGCGGGCCGATCATCCAGCGTGCCGCGGCCCGGCTGACCGACTCGCTCGTCGCGAGCTGGGTCGCCCCCTCGCTGAACGACGCGGGCATCTTCGCGCGGGCGCTGGTCCGTTTGGCGCTGAGCTACGTCTCCGCTCCCCCCGAGCCCGGACACGACGTCCCGGAGGAAATGGCGCTGCTGCTGCAGCCTTTCGTCGAGAGCGCGCGGGCGAGGGCGCGGCTCGACGAGGGCCCGCTCTAGCCCTCCGCTAGTCCTTCTTCTTGCCGCCGAACAACCGGCGCAGCGCGAGGAACGTGAACAATCCGCCGACTCCGAGCAGGGCGTACTTCACCGCGGGCTCGTTGAGCTTGAGGATCAGCCAGTGCTTGGCTTCCTCGGTGACCTTCTGCGGGTCGAGGCGCACCGCCAGCTGGTCGATGACGCGAGCGAGCTCCTCGCGGGCCCGCTCGACCTCGCGCTCGATGCGTTCCGGATCGTTCGACAACCTCTGGCCTCCAAACTCTCGCGCGCCGTTGCACTCGTCGGGCGGCGCCCGGCCAGCTTACCCGAAAGGGCGGCTAGGCTTGCAGCATGACCACATCTGCCCGCCTCGCCGTTGGCGAAGCCGCACCGGCGTTCACCCTCGAATCCGACTCCGGCGCGTCCGTCTCGCTGTCCGACTACGCGGGCCAGCAGGTGGTCGTGTACTTCTACCCCGCCGCTTCGACTCCGGGCTGCACGAAACAGGCGTGCGACTTCCGTGACAGCTTGGCCCAGCTGAAGGCCGCGAAAACCGCCGTGCTGGGCGTCTCCCCCGACCCCGTCGCGAAACTGGCGAAATTCCGGGACGCGCAAGAGCTCACGTTCCCGCTGCTCTCCGACCCCGCGAAAGAGACGCTGCTCGCCTACGGCGCGTTCGGGGAGAAGAAGTTGTACGGCAAAACGGTCGAAGGGGTCATCCGCTCCACCTTCCTCGTGGACGAGGAAGGGAAGATCAAACTCGCGCAGTACAACGTCAAAGCGACCGGCCATGTCGCGAAGCTGCTCCGCGATCTGGGGTTGTGAGCCGAGCGCGCACGACCGAACTCATGTACGATGGCGCTCAGTCCGCAAAGGAGGGCCATGACGCACGAAGCCTCGCAACGCGAGTTCTCAGAGCGCGAACTCGCCGCCTTTCGTGTGTTCGCCGCGAAACACCTCCAGAGGACGCGCGCCGATTTCGTCCGAGCCCAGCACGAGCGCAAGCTCACACTCGCCATGGCGAAGCATCTGCGCCTTTCTGCCATAGCGGCGAAGCTCTTCGAGCAATTGGGCGACGCAGGCCTCTCCGCCGAAGCCCGGCGCAAGCTCTGGGCCGAGCTCGGCGAGCCTGACCCCGCGAGCCCCGACGTCGGGCAGGCCGCGCTCCACGCCGCGGCCTCGCTCGACACCTCGCGCCGCCGAAAGCCTCCACGGCAGAAGCCGGACTCCCCCTCCCCCACCGCTACGGGCCGCCAGAACGCGGTCCGGCTCCATCTCGTGGACAAGGTTCCCGTCAGCGAGCTCGCCGCCAAGTTCTCCGTCACCCCGGAGACCGTGCGCCTCTGGGTGCGCAACCATTTGAAACAACACGGCGCCTACGATCCGAGGCGACGATCCGGCGCACCGGCTTCCACGAAGGCCGAAGCCGCCCGGTTGGCCATCTCCGGCTCGCACAGCGTCGTCCAGCTCGCCGAAAAATACGGCTACCACCCGACCACCGTCGCGCGATGGGTGCGCGAGCACCGGGCCGCGGCGGGGATGCCGAAACCGAGCAGGCAGAAAGTGCCCGACGAAGTCCGGCTGCGGACGCTCCGGCTCATCTTCGAGGAAGGGCTCGCGCCCACCATCGCGGCCCGGCACTGCGGGGTGTCCTCCAACAGCGCGCACGTGTGGGCTTCCCGATACAGGGCGGAGCACGGCACACCGATCCCGAAATACGACCGAAGCGTGCGCCACCCCTATCCTCCCGAGACGAAAACCGAGGCCATACGGCTCATTTTCGACAGAGGCAAGCGCGTCTCGCAGGCGGCTTCGGAGCTCGCAGTGCCCGTGGCCACCGCCCGAGTCTGGGCCGAGGACCACCAGCGGGAGACTGGCGCCGAGATGCCGGGGCTCGCCCCGATCAGCAAGGAGACCCGCGAGCAAGCCGCTCGGGCGCACCATGAGCTCGGCGTGCCGATCGAGACGATCGCCAGGCAGCTCCACGTGCTCCCGCGCACTGTCAAAACGTGGGTCTACTCCTACGCCCCGAGCAAAGCGGCGCCGACCGCCGCGCGCAGGCCCCGCAAGAACAGCTAGCCGCCAAGCGGACCGCACGGGAGCATCAAACGGATGCATCGCAAGGCGGCAGGCGACGACTGGGGGCACCGCGAGGCGCCATCTGAGGCCCGTGGATCAGTCTTTGTCGCCGATACTCCGACAAGCCCTCGTGCGCAGCCAGGTGACGTAATCCTGTGGGGCGCCCGCGACTTCCGCCGCGTCCGACATCACACCGAGGTAGCGCGCCGAGGGCAGGCCTCCCTCGAAAGCGTCGAGCACGTACAGCCACGCGAGCACCGGCCCGTCCGCCGTGTCCACCCGGACCTTGAGTTTGCGGCGCAATCGCAGTTCAGAGCCTTCCCACCGGTCCAGCGCCTCCTCGTCCTCGCGGATGAGGTCGTAGAGCACCACGAACACTTTCGAGTCCGGGTCCTCTTTGTCCTCGACCACGGTCGCGAGCGCGCCCTCCCAGCCGATGTCCGCCCCGCCGAACGTCAGCCGCCATCCCGGCAACCACCCCGTGGTGGCGACGGGCGAGTGTGGGGCGCGCTGCGCCATTTGAGCGGGATCCATATTCGACCCGTACGCGGCATACATAGGCACGTGACAAGACTAAGGCGCCCTCTCCTCCATGCGTGGAGGGGCGGGAGCGACTACCGTTGTCGCCAGAGCGATCAACACAACCTAGGAGCGAGGGAGCGTCACGTGACAGACGTGGTCATCATCGGTGGCGGGCCTGCAGGCTATGAGGCGGCGCTCGTCGCGAGGGGCCTGGGCGCAGAGGTCGTCATCCTCGACGAAGCGGGCATGGGCGGCAGCTGCGTGCTCTACGACTGCGTGCCGTCGAAGACGTTCATCGCCTCCACCGGGATCCGCACGGAGCTGCGCCGCGCCGAGAACCTCGGCTTCGACGCCGCCCGCATCGAGGACCTCATCACCCGCCGCACCCTCGGCGCGATCAACGACCGGGTCAGAGAGCTCGCCAACGCCCAGTCTGTCGACATCCACGACAAACTCGCCAAAGAGGGCATCCGCGTGCTCATCGGACGGGGGGAGATCGGCGACACGCAGCCGGGCCTCGCGACCCACGAGGTGATCGCCACGGTGAACGGGCGCACCGAGAAGCTCCACGCCGACGTCGTGCTCATCGCCACCGGCGGCAGTCCTCGGACGCTGCCGAACGCGCAGCCCGACGGAGAGCGGATCCTCACCTGGCGGCAGATCTACGACCTCCAAGAGCCGCCCGAGCACCTGGTCGTCGTCGGGTCCGGCGTCACCGGCGCTGAGTTCGTCCACGCGTACACCGAGCTCGGCGTGCCGGTCACCGCCGTGTCCAGCCGCGACCGGGTGCTGCCGCATGAGGACCAAGACGCCGCCCACGCCCTGGAAGAGGTCCTCGCCCACCGAGGCGTGACCATCGTCAAGAACGCCGCCGCCGAATCGGTGAAGCGCACGAAGACAGGCGTGCAGGTCGTCCTCGCCGACGGGCGCTCGGTCGAAGGCAGCCACGCGCTCATGACCGTTGGCAGTGTGCCGAACACCACAGGGCTCGGCCTCGAAAAAGCGGGGATCGAGCTCACCGAGCGCGGCCACATCAAAGTGGACCGGGTGTCGCGCACGAGCGCGCTCGGGATCTACGCGGCGGGCGACTGCACGGGCCTGCTCCCCCTGGCCTCGGTCGCGGGCATGCAAGGGCGGATCGCCATGTACCACGCGCTCGGCGAGGCCCTGACCCCGATCAAGCTCAGCACCGTCACCTCCGCGATCTTCACCCGCCCGGAGATCGCCCAGGTGGGGATCACGCAGAAGGAGGTCGACTCCGGGAAAATCCACGCCCGCGTGGTCTCGCTGCCCCTGGCCACCAACGCGCGGGCCAAGATGGGCGCCATCACGAGAGGCTTCGTGAAGCTTTTCTGCTCCACCGGCTCGGGCCGCGTCCTCGGCGGCGTCATCGTCGCACCGAGCGCCTCCGAGCTCATCCAGCCCATCGCCCTTGCGGTCAGGAATAAACTGACTGCAGAGGATGTGACTCGCACCTTCACCGTCTACCCGTCCCTGATGGGCTCGATCAACGAGGCGGCGCGCATCCTGTCCAACGACGAAGACGAATAGCTAGCGCCGAATGGGCTAGCGAAGACGAGCAGCAGACCGAAACGACGAGCCAGGCGCACTGGCCGGACATTGGAACGAGAGCGATGACGACGACCGCAGCCAACCTCACAGCCCACCACCTCGGCCCCGAGCAACGCGCCAAGGCGTGGGAGCAACTGGGCAGCCAGCACTTCGACGTGATCGTGATCGGCGGCGGGATCGTCGGAACGGGCGCGGCTCTCGACGCGGCGACGCGCGGGCTCTCGGTCGCCCTGATCGAGGCCAGGGACTGGGCTTCGGGCACGTCCAGCAGGTCCTCGAAGATGTTCCACGGCGGCCTGCGCTACCTGGAGCAGCTGGAGTTCGGGCTGGTGCGCGAGGCCTTGCACGAGCGCGAGCTGGTCATGACCAAGATCGCTCCGCACCTGGTGAAGCCGCAGGCGTTCATCGCCCCGCTCGCCCACCGCGTCTGGGAGCGCCCCTACATGGCGGCGGGATTCTTCCTCTACGACACGATGGGCGGCGCGAAGACCGTCCCCCGGCAGCGGCACTACACCAAGGCCGGGACGCTGCGCCTCGCCCCGAGCCTGAAACCCGAGGGCTTGGCTGGCGCGATCCGCTACTACGACACGGTCATGGACGACGCGCGCTACGCGCTCACCGTCGCCCGCACGGCTGCGCACTTCGGCGCGGTCGTGCGCACGTCGACCCAGGTGGTCGGCTTCCTCCAAGACGGCGGCAGGGTGCGCGGCGTCCGGGTCCGCGACAGCGAGTCCGGCGAGACGACCGAAGTCCGGGGCAGCGTCGTGGTGAACTGCTCGGGCGTGTGGACCACCGAGCTGCACAAAGCCGCAGACATCCGGGGCCGGTTCCAGGTCCGGGCCAGCAAGGGCGTGCACATCGTCGTCCCGCGTGACAAGATCATCAGCGATGTCGCGCTCATCCTGCGCACCCCCACCAGCGTGCTCTACGCCATTCCCTGGCGGGAGCGCTGGCTCATCGGCACCACAGACACCGACTGGAAGCTCGACTTGGCGCATCCGGCGGCCACCCGCTCGGATATCGAGTACATCCTCGGCCAGGTCAACCGCGCGCTGAAAGTGCCGCTCACCCCCGCCGACATCGACGGGGTCTACGCCGGGCTGCGCCCGCTGCTCGCGGGCGAGGACGAGGCCACCTCGAAGCTCTCCCGGGAGCACGCGGTCGCGGTCGACGCGCCGGGCCTGGTCTCCATCGCGGGCGGCAAATACACCACCTACCGAGTGATGGCCAAAGACGCCATCGACGCGGCCGTGCCCTTCCTGCCGACCGGCGCCCCCGAGTCGGTCACCGAGGACGTGCCGCTGCTCGGCGCGGACGGCTACCCGGCGCTCAAGAACAAGGCCCGGAGCATCGGCCAGGACTGGGACGTGCCGCACGACCGGGTGGTCGACCTGCTGGACCGCTACGGCTCGATGCTGCCCGAGCTGCTCGCGCTCGCCGAGGAGGACCCCGGCCTGTTGCGGCCGCTCCGGGACGCCTCCGACTACCTGCGGCTGGAGATCAAGTACGCATGCGCGGCGGAAGGCGCGCTGCACCTCGAGGATTTGCTCTCCCGCCGCACCCGGATCAGCATCGAGTACCCGCACCGAGGCGTCGCCTGCGCCCGCGAGGTCGCCGAGATCGCGGCGGGCGTGCTGGGCTGGGACGAGCAGCGCACGAAGTCGGAGATCGAGCTGTACACGGCACGGGTGGACGCGGAGCTGCGCTCGCAATCCCTCGTCGAGGACGCTTCGGCGGACGCGTTGCGGGCCAAGGCCCCCGAGTCGAGGGGCGAGATCCTCGAGCCGGTGCCAGCGGGCGGCCTGTCCGATTGAGCCAAGCCCACAGACACGGGGCACTCGGCTGCGATATCCTCGGCGGATGAGGGTTCTTTGTTCGTGGGCGACAGCAGTCGCGTGCTGCGCGGGGCTTGCGCATCCGGCCGAAGCGTCGGCCGCGCCCGACTTCTCGGCGCTGTGGGACCTGGTCGACCGTTCTGCCGCTTCCGCCCCGCTGCAGTCCTGGAAGGTCGAGCAGCTCCTGTCGACGCAGATGCTCTGGATGGACCGGATGAGCGACGGCAGTATGTTCGGCGACGGCGACTGGCAGGAGTGGCGGGGCGGCCCGATCGCGGTGAGTCCGGGGGTCACGCTGTCCGGCGTCCTCGTCTACGACCGCGACGGCGCGTGGTGGACCACGGTCTACCACGTCGAGTCGACGAGCTGTGTCAGTCCCGAGAGCATCCGGGCCCGCTACCCCGAAGCCGAGAAGACCCCGCTCGACATGGATTCGGACCCCTCTGCCGAGGCCTGGGCCCTGCGCAGGCCCGCAGTTCGGGTGAGCCTCGGCGTGCAAGGGCAGCCGCAATGCCTCAAGTCGGTCATCTTCGTCCCGCCGAAACGCGACAAGTGACCGCCCGGCGGGTAGATAAAAGCCCTCCCGATATAAACCAGTAGAAAACTGCCCTATCGTTATCTACTGATGCCTGCTGATTCCCCCACCCTGTCTCTCGCCGCCCAAGCCGAAGCCGCCCTGCGCGATGCGTTCGAGGCCGCGCTCGGCCCGGAAGCCGCTGGCGCGGACCCGATCATCCGCCCCTCCGAGCACGCCGACTACCAGGCCAACGGCCTGCTGGCGCTCGCGAAGAAGCTCAAGGGGAATCCCCGTGAGCTCGCGGGCAAAGTCGTGGCGCAGCTGGACGGCTCCCCCCTCTTCTCCCACGCCGAAGCCTCCGGCCCAGGATTTTTGAACCTGGCGTTCACCGACGCGGCCCTGCTCGGGCAGCTCGCGGCGCGCGGCGCGGACCCGAGGCTCGGCATTGGCAGGACCGAAGCCCGCCAAGTCACCGTGGTCGACTACTCCGCGCCGAACATCGCCAAGGAGATGCACGTGGGGCACCTTCGCTCCACCATCATCGGCGACGCCCTCGTGCGGCTGCTGGCCTTCTCCGGCTCCGAGGTGGTCCGGCAGAACCATGTCGGCGACTGGGGCACCCAGTTCGGGATGCTCATCGAGCACCTCCTGGAGAACCCGGAGCTGACCGGCGACGACGAGGACGGGGACACCCCGGCGATATCGAGGCTCGCCGCGCTGTACAAGGCGGCCCGCGCCCGGTTCGACACGGACGAGGAGTTCCAGACCCGCTCGCGAAGGCGCGTGGTCGCGCTGCAGTCCGGCGACCCCGAGACTCTCGCGGGCTGGCAAGAGATCGTCGCCGAGTCCAAGACGTACTTCGGGGAGATCTACGCGAAACTCGGGGTGCTGCTCACCGACGAGGACATCGCGGGCGAGAGCAGCTACAACGACGAGCTGCAGGGCATCGCCGACGACTTGGAGCGGCGCGGCGTCGCGGTGCGCTCGGAGGGCGCGCTGTGCGTCTTCTTCGACGATGTCGCGGACAAGGACGGCAAGCCGGTCCCGTTCATCATCCAAAAATCCGACGGCGGCTTCGGCTACGCGGCGACCGACCTGGCGACGCTGCGCCACCGGGTGCGCGACCTGAAGGCCACGCGCCTGCTGTACGTGGTCGGCTCCCCGCAGGCCCTGCACTTCAAGATGGTGTTCGAGACGGCCCGGCGGGCAGGCTATCTGCCGGACGGAGTCGAGGCGGCGCATGTGCAGTTCGGCTCGGTGCTCGGCGCGGACGGCAAGCCGTTCAAATCTCGCGAGGGCGAGACCATCCGCCTCATCTCGCTGCTGGACGAGGCCGTGGCGCGCGCCAAAGCCACCATTGAGGAGCGCAGCCCCGAGCTGGCGGACGAGGCCAAGGAGCAGCGCGCGAAGGAGGTCGGGATCGGTGCGGCGAAGTACGCGGACCTGTCCACCTCCCGCACCCGCGACTACGTCTTCGACCTCGACCGGATGCTGTCCCTGCAGGGCAACACCGGGGTGTACCTGCAGTACGCGCACGCCCGGATCCGCTCGCTCTTGGCGAGGCTCGCCGAGGCCGAGCCCGCCCCCGACGGCGACACGGCCCCGCCGCTGGAGCCTGCCGAACGCTCGCTCGTGCGCGTGCTCGACGAGTTCGGCGACGTGCTCGCGGCAGTGGACGAGAGCCTTGAGCCGCACCGGCTCTGCGGCTACCTCTACACCCTCGCGCAAACATTCTCGGACTTCTACGAGGCCTGCCCCGTCATGAAGGCGCCGACCGCGCAGGTCCGGGCCCGGCGCGCGGCGATCTGCGAGCTGACCGGGGACACCCTCGCCCTCGGCCTCGGCTTGCTCGGCATCGCCGCGCCCGAGCGGCTGTAGCCGGGCCCTGCCGAGCAGGGCCGTGTTCGCGGGACGCGACAAGTTCGCAACATTTCGGCATCCGCGCGGGCGGGCTCCTCGTGCGCCGACGCGCGCGCGCATATATTTCCCCGCATGTTGAAAACGCCGTTGCGCCTGGGCGTCGCCGGGCTCGCCGCCCTTGGAGTCGCCGGATATGTCGGCAAGGACAGGGTCCAAGAGTTCGTGTTCGGCGACACCACGTACGAGGTCGCCGGGTCGGGGCAGGCGAAGGCGGTGGTGCACTACCGCAGCGGCGTCACCGAGGAGGTCATCAAAGAGGTCGACCTGCCGTGGAAGGAGACCGTGCGCCTTGGCGAGTCCTGGGACAAGGCCAGCGTCACCGTCACCCCGAAGGACGTCGCCGGGGCGTTCGCCGGAAAGTTCACCTGCGCGATCACCCACAACGGGAAGCGCGTCGGCTGGGCCTCGAGCTCCCTCGTCCCGACGACCGCCTGCACGGCGTTGCCGGTGCAGCCCATGGGGGGCCAGCAGTAGCGCCGCCGAGGACGCGGACGCCCCCGTATGGCTGTGGCCGACCCCTCGATGACGGCCACAGCCATACGCCCCACTTGCGAGTAGCGATCCCCATCCCGCCGAACCCCACCAACAGGATAGAAGATTTCTACTGTCAGTAGAATATACGATGGGCGGCGGTTGTCAACTCCAAGAAGAGCTTCGTTCTTCTGAAACTGATATTCTTGGCCCATGCCAATGAGCGGCCAACCGCTAGCCGTACGCCTCGACCGCCTCTTCCGGACGGCCCGTCCGGACGGAAAGTCATGGACGAACGACCAGGTTGCCGAGGAGCTCAAGCGACGCCATCCCGAACTCCGCGTGAGCGGCGGATACCTCTCCGCGCTGCGCAACGGCGGCAAGAGCCATCCCTCGATCGAGCTGCAGCAGGCGTTGGCGGATTTCTTCGGAGTGCCGATCGCCTACCTCACCAGCCCCTCCGTGGACGCAGGCGAGGCGCAGCAAGCGGCAGCAGCGGTGCTCATGGACCAAGTGGGCGTCCGAGCGATCGCGTTGCGCGCGATCGGCGTGCAGGAAGAGAGCCTCGCGACCATTGTCGCGGTGCTCGACAACATCAGGGCCCTGCAAGGCCTCCCCCCAGTCGAAGAGATTTACACGGATGCGGCTACCGAACTCGCCTGACCCAGGCCGAGAGCTTCGGCCCGTCCAGCAGGCTTTGACCGAGCGCCTTGAGGAACTCGACCTCGGACCATTCCAGTCCCTGGCCGAGTTGCGCGAGATCATTTCGAAACGACGCGGGCGGCGGATCGAAGCGATGCCGTTCCCCTTGCGCGGCACGAATATCAGCGGGCTCTTCTTGGCCACCCCCGACGTCGACCTCATCCTCTACGAACAAGACGCGCCCCTGTACCACCAAGAGCACATCCAACTGCACGAGTTGAGCCATGTTCTCCTCGGGCACGTCGACGAGCGAGAGCCGTCCTCGACGGACGTGCTGGCGCAGCTTCCCCAGCTCCATGGCCACACGGTTGTCAAAGTGCTGCAGCGGACCGACTACGAGGAGCGCATAGAGCACGAGGCGGAGACCATGGCCTCGATCCTCGCGATGCGGTTGCGCCAACGCTCGAGCACGCCCGAGTCCGAAGAGCTTCGGCGGATCGAGCGATCCCTGTCGCTGTCGCGCCGCGCAGAGTGACCAGGGCCTGCACCCCGTGTTCTTCGTTCCCGGCCACCCCGGCTACTGGCAATACGTCAACACGCTCAGCGGCGTGGCGGCCGTGTGCGCCGCGGGCGCGTCGGCGCTTTTCCTCTTCGAGCTCCGCCGCAAGCCCCGCGACCTCGGACGGCGCGCGATCACAGCCGCATTCCTCCTCGAGACTGCCGCCGCGATCTTGAACAACCCCGCGTTGGCGCGCCTCGCCTCGGAGCGGCTCGGCACGCCGAACATCGTCCAGCTGTTCGCGGCCGCGACCGGCGGCGTCGGGTACAGCACGGCTCTCGTCATCGCGCTCTCCGCCTGGCAGGACCCGCCCGAAAAACGCAGGAAGACCACCCGGCTCTGGCTCGCTGCTGCTGCGGTGGTGCTCGCGCTGATGTTCGCGATGTGGCTCACCCCCCTGCTGCCGAGATCCCTGGTCCCCTTCTTCGCACACCCCGAGGCCAACCGCCCCCTGACGCAGTCCACCAGCGTCAACGATCTCTTCCTCCTCTGGGCCGTGCTCAAAATCAGAAGCTTGAGCGGCCGCAACACCAAAGACGGCCAACACGGCTGGACCGCCCGCGGCCTCCGGCTCATCCGGCGCACGACGAATTTCCAACTCTGCGCCTTCGTCGTGTACATGGCCGTGGTCGCGGTCAACGACGTCCTCGGCCTCGGGCTCACGCATCCAGATTGGCTCGGCGTGCCGCTCGGCGTCGTCGCGTTCGGCCTCATCATGACCGGGCTCTGCCTGCCTGCGGCGGGGCCGCTCTGGGAGGAGGCCCGGCGGCGGCGTGCGAACGAGCGGGCGTACAGCGAGCTGGAGCCGTTCTGGCGGGATCTCGCCGACGACAACCCCGACAGCACCCTCGACCAGCACGCCGAC
>NZ_JBOFQF010000016.1:0-51562 GCF_051660745.1 Segniliparus sp.
CCCCCCCCCCCCCCCCCCCCCCCCCCCCCCCCCCCCGCTCCTGCGGGTTTGGCGGTGTCTTGAGCTCGAAGGGGAGCGGCCGAAGCCCCGTTGGCTCGACGCGCGCATCGGAACCATGCCGGGAGGCCCGGTGTTCCACCTGCTGGACCACAGCGCTGTGGTCCAGCAGGCGGAACACCGGGCCTCAGCTGTTGAGATGCTGCGCGAACCAGCCACCGATCTCGCGGTGCACCTGGTCTTTCTCTGGCTCGTTGAGTATCTCGTGGCGTCCGCCCTCGAAGAAACGGACGCTCAACCGGCGATGGCCTCGAGCGAGGTAGCGGGCGATCAACGCTTGAATGCTCGATGTCTTGCCGCCGACAGGGTCTTCGGCGCCTGCGATGATCAACAGTGGCAGGCCCAGCGGGACGCCTGCTTCATTCTCAGGCAGCCACAAACTATGGAATCCCTGGAAAACCGAATAGGTCATGCTGTTCGAGAAAGGCTTCCCGCAGAGGGGGTCGTCCAAGAACGCCTGGACCTCCGCTGCGTCGCTCGTCTGCCATTCGCAGCCTGTCGGATGTGGGACGCCCGCTGCGAACGGAGCGTTGAGGCTCGCGATGACCGATCCGAACAGCTCGCTCGGCGCATCGGCTTCAGGTCCGGTGGCGAGCGGCAGCAGTTGGCGCATCGCTTCCGCGAACTCGGACTCGCTGAGCCCTGGGACCGCTCCCATAGTCCCGCACAGGATGGCGCCCGCGAGCAGCGTCCCGTGGCGCTCGATATGGGATTGGACCAAGGCGGAGCCCATGCTGTGGCCGAACGCGACGAGGGGGAGCCCGGGATGCTCGGCGAGGGCGATATCGGAGAGCTGTTTTATATCCGCTGTCATCCGGTCCCAGGTGTCAAGTCCTCCTTGGCCGAGGCCCGCAGGCCCAGCGGTGAGCCCGTGCCCGCGCAGATCGAGGGCGTACACGATGGCGCCGTGCGCCGCCAAGAACTCGGCCAACCGGCTGTAGCGCCCGCTGTGCTCGCTGATGCCGTGCGTGATCTGGACCGTCGCACGCCTGCGGATCCCCACGGGCGGCAGCCATTTCCGCACGAACACGCGTGCCGCGTCCAGACTGGAGAGGAAGAAGAAGCCGCCATCAGAGCCAGATCCAGCCGGAGGCGTGCCGGACGAGGCAAGCGACGGGTTGTCCCGCGCCTGTCCCGCATCGGTCCGTCCGGTCGCGGAAGGCTGCTCGGATCGCCTGGTCTCAGACATGCCCTAAGCCCCCGCAGGGGTGAAGTAGCGGCGGGGATTGGCCACGAGCATCGTGCGGATGTCGGCCTCGCTCACGCCTTTGTCCCGCAATGCAGGCAGCACATCGTCGTGGATGTGGGTGAAGTTCCACTTCGGCACCCTGTCCATGACCCCTGGTGAGAGCTCGTACCAGTCGATGTGGCACGCCGCGTCGTGGGCGAGGACCATGCGGTCGGCCAGCCCGCGCCTGCAGAGCTCGACAACCGTGTCCACACGTTTTTCGAAACTCAAGATCGGGTCGAGGCCGAACCTGTCCATGCCCAACAGGCTCCCGGAGTCGATGAGCCTTAAGAGATAACCCATGTCGTCCGAGTCCCCGCTGTGTCCGATGACCACCTTGCTGAAATCGACGCCGTACTCCCGGAACACGGACACCACCTCCCGGCCGCGTTGGTGCAACGCGTCGGTGTGGACGGTGATGGGCGCCCCGGTCTCCTTGTGCGCGACAGCGACAGCACGTAAGACTCGTTCCACGCCGGGAGCCATTCCCGGCTCCCCGATCGCCGCCTTCAAGAAAGCCGCGCGTATCCCCGTCGCTGCGATGCCCTCGGTGAGGTCTTTGACGAACATCTTCACCAAGGGATCGGCAGTAGTCCTCCCCTCAGGGGAAGTCTCAAGCCCCCACGGGGAGTATTCGAGCGGAAAGGGGACATCTCGATAGGTGTACAAACCCGTCGCGGGGATGATATGAATATCCACCTGGGCATTGACGCGAGCGACGCGCTCCACATTCCTGCCAAGGCCGATCACGGTGGGATCGGCAATCGTGGTCACGCCGCGCTCTCGCAATGCGCGGAGTTTCGCCACAGCGTCGGCGACGCGCGTCTCCTCGTCCCAGGTCTCGGGATAGTTCAATCGAACCTCTTCGCCCAACACGAAGACATGCTCATGCATGAGCGAGCAGCCCAATTCGTCGACATCGACATCGCCACGTATTGTAGAAACCATTGCCATAGCGATCACTATATGAGTGATATGAACTCAAGGGCACGCTGTCATCCGCATAATTGCTAAATCGGACTCAATGGCGGGAGTTTCGTGAAACTCCCCGTCCTTTCGGGTCGCCCGAAAAGGAACTCGATCAATATGCGCAGCGCGAATCGCACGAAACGGAGCCGGATGGAACTGGCAGTGGGGATCTGGCGCCAGCAGACGCATTGCAGAAATGCGCCGGGCGCCGAGCTCGCGTCATCCGATGCTGAAGGGCGGTCCCCAGAGGGTCACCCACGCCA
Organism: Segniliparus sp.; assembly: GCF_051660745.1. Lineage (NCBI taxonomy): Bacteria > Bacillati > Actinomycetota > Actinomycetes > Mycobacteriales > Segniliparaceae > Segniliparus > Segniliparus sp. The sequence continues at coordinate 2,518 of NZ_JBOFQF010000016.1, forward strand.
TGGTCTTGGAGTTCTTGACGCGGACCTTCGTGTAGGCGCGAGCTTGCGCGTAGCCCGCGCAGCCGTCGACCCGGAACGTCACGTCGGTGTAGGTGATGCCGCCGCGGTTGCCGGAGAAGGCGAAGTAGTTGTCGAAGGCCTGGTTGCCGTAGTCGTCAGGCTCCTCGATCTTGAGCATCGGGAAGTCGAACGTCTGGCCCGGCTCGAGCGAGAACCCGATGGCCCCGCCCGGCAGGTACGGGGTTGCGGCCGGAGCGATCGCGGAGCCGACTCCGCTGATCCCGTTCACCACGCCCTGCCCCGCGCCCCGCAGGCCTTGGCCGATGGCGGCCGCATTGGGCGGACTCGACGCCAAACCGCCCAATGCCCCGGAGAGCCCGTTCCCCACCTGCTGCGCTCCATTGGCCGCCGCGGCGCCCGCGTTGAGGGCGACGCTCGCGTTCAAGTCGGTGCCGGGGCTCGACGCGCCGCCGTTGAACTGGCCGCCCGCGCTCGCGCCCCCGTGCACGTTGTTGTCTTTGTCGATCCGCCCGAAGTCAAACTGGCAGCCAATGATGTAGCCGGGGGTGATCCGACCCTCGTCCACCTTCCCCTCGATATCCACCCGGACCGTCCCGTTCGCCCACATGTTCCGGCTTGTCTGCACCGCCACCATCGCGGGCGAGATGATCGCGTACTGATCCCGAACCGACAACGTCACGGCGGTCCCGTCAGGCAAGGTCTGTGTGAGCGAGTCGTCCGGCAAATCCACGGTCGTGTCCGCGAACGCGGTCCCGGAGGACGAGAGCAGGGCTCCCCAAACGCTCATGCCGCAGACCGAAGCTGCTGTGGCTTTTCTGAATGCCCGCCAGCGAGGGCTCGTCCTTGTTGTCGCGTATTCTTGCGACTGGAAGCTGTTCATTCCCATCCGACCTCTATTAGTGTTGACCGCCAATGCCCGCCAGCATTACTTTTCGGTATCGATTCAATAGAATGAGAATAGAGATTCCCCAAGGGTTTTCCAGGCGTGTGCTCAAGTTGTCTTATCGGCGCTCAATCTGTCTTGTTTATGCTGGCTTGTTTATACGGGACGGTCCGAAATGGCTGGATTGCCGGATAAATCGGGGGAAGCCTGGTCTAGGCGAAGAAACTCGATGTCAGTGAAAATGCGACTGCTTCGCCAGCAGGACCGGCCGCACGACCACGGATCCGAATAGATCGCAGGCGCGGCTCGCTCTCCCGCCACGATCGTTCCGCCCTCTCCAGAATTGGGCACGACACGAGAGCTGCCGCTCTCGGCGAGGGCAGTCTGGCTCCGAGCCATGTCGAGAAAAAACTGTGGCCGCCCGCTTTCGCGGACGGCCACAGCACGTGTGAGCTCTCGGGTCAGAGCGGGATGTTGCCGTGCTTCTTCGGCGGCAACGGCGCGACCTTGCGCTCCAGCACGCGCAGCGCCACAGAGACCTGGCCCCTGGTGTGCGACGGGAGGATGACCGAGTCGATGTAGCCGCGCTCGGCCGCGACGTACGGGTTGTACAGCGCGGTCTCGTACTCGTCTTGCAGCTTGACGCGCACGGCCTCGACGTCCTCGCCGTTCTTCTCCGCTTCGGAGAGGGTGCGGCGGTGCACGATGTTCACGGCCCCGGAGGCGCCCATGACGGCGATCTCGGCGGTCGGCCAGGCGAGGTTCACGTCCGCGCCCATGTGCTTGGAGCCCATGCAGATGTACGCGCCGCCGTAAGCCTTGCGGATGATGACGGTGATCTTGCCGACCGTCGCCTCGCCGTACGCGTACAGCAGCTTCGCGCCTCGGCGGATGATGCCGTCGTGCTCCTGCGCGGCTCCGGGCAGGAAGCCGGGGACGTCCACGAGCGAGAGGATCGGGATGCCGAAGGCGTCGCAGGTCCGGATGAACCGGGCGGCTTTCTCGGAGGCGTCGATGTCCAAGCAGCCCGCGAGGAATTTGGGCTGGTTGGCGACGATGCCGACCGAGCGGCCCTCGATCCGGCCGAAGCCGACGATGACGTTCTGGGCGCGGCCCGGCTGGATCTCCAAGAGCTCGCCGTCGTCCACGATCCTGCTGATGATGTCGTGCATGTCGTACGGCTGGTTCGGGGAGTCCGGGATGATCGTGTCGAGCTCCTCGTCCTCGTGGGTCACGGAGTTCTCGATCGGGAAGGTGACGGGGTGCTCGTGCGGGTAGCGCGGAGCCTCGGCCCGGTTGTTGTTGGGGAGGTAGGTGAGCAGCTCCTTGACGAACTCGAACGCCTCTTCCTCGTTGGGCGCGACGTGGTGGGCGGTCCCGGACCTCGCCATATGCGTGTTCGCGCCGCCGAGCTCCTCCATCGAGACCTCTTCGCCGGTGACGGTCTTGATCACGTCGGGGCCGGTGATGAAGAGCTGGCTGGACTTGTCCACCATGACGATGAAGTCGGTGAGCGCGGGCGAGTAGACAGCGCCGCCCGCCGCAGCGCCGAGCACGATGGAGATCTGGGGGACCACGCCGGAGGCTCGGATGTTGCGGTGGAAGATCTCGCCGAACTGCGCGAGGGAGACCACGCCTTCCTGGATGCGCGCGCCGCCGCCGTCGTAGAGGCCGATCAGCGGCCGCCCGGTCTTGATCGCGAGGTCCATGATCTTGGTGATCTTCTCGCCGTTCGCCTCGCTGAGGCTGCCGCCGAAGACGGTGGCGTCCTGGCTGAAGATGCAGATCTCGCGGCCGTCGATGCTGCCGTACCCGCAGACGGCGCCGTCGCCGAGCGGGCGCTTGGAGCCGGTTCCGAAGTTGGTGGAGCGGTGCTTCGCCAAGGCGTCGAACTCGACGAACGAGCCCGGGTCGAGGAGCAGCTCGATGCGCTCGCGCGCGGTCAGCTTGCCTTTCGCGTGCACCGCTTCGACGGCTGCCTCGCCGGACGGCTTCTGCGCGTTGTTGAGGCGTTGGCGCATCTCGTGGAGCTTGCCGGCAGTGGTGTGGATGCTCGGCGCTTCGACATGTTCAGCGGTGGTCATGAGGCACTATCATATCGGTCTTCGCGGGCGCCCTGGGAACGACAGACCGTGAAGACGGGCTTAGGCTGGTCAGCATGACCGAGAACGATCGCCGAGAGCCGCTCGACCCAGCATGGCTGCGCCAATATCTCGCGAACCGCCCGCCGCTGGGCTGGGAGTCGGTGGAGGTGATCGAGGAGACCGGGTCGACGAACGCGGACCTCATGGACCGGGCCCGGTACGGGTCTGTCGCGCGGCGCGTGCTCATCGCGGACCATCAGACGAACGCCAAGGGCCGGTTGGACCGCCGCTGGGAGGCTCCGCCAAACGCGCAGATCGCGTTGTCGTTCGGCGTCGCCGTCGAGCCCGGCGGCGCCGAGCTCGGCTGGCTCCCCCTGGTCGTCGGGCTTTCCGTCGGCACGATGCTCGCCCAGTACCTGCGCTCCTACCGGACCATTTCTGGCGTCCCCGTGCCCAACCCCAGCCTGAAATGGCCGAACGACGTGCTCATCGGCAACCGCAAAATCGCAGGCGTCCTCGTCCAGCTCGCCCCGAAGGGGGACGAGGCGGTGGTGGGCGTCGGATTGAACGTCGACCAGCGCGAGGACGAGCTGCCTGTGCCGACGGCCACCTCGCTCCGCGTGGAGCAGGTCGCGGCGGTCCGCCAGCAGCTGGTCCCGCTGTTGCTCATGGAGCTGGACCGGGGCGTGGAGCAGTGGCGGACCCAGGACCCCGGCCTCGCGACGGCGTACCGGGCGCACTGCTCGACCATCGGGCAGGACGTGCGGGTGTCCTTGCCTGGCGGCGGCGAGATCCTCGGCAGGGCCAGCTCGGTCGACCACCACGGCAGGCTCGTCGTGGCCGAGCCGGACGGGACCTCGCGCGTGGTGGACGCGGGCGACATCGAGCATGTGCGGCCGAGGGGGACGGCATGACTGCGGGGGAAAAGGGGGACGGGCCGAAGTGGCTCGCCCCCGACGAGCAGGTCCAGCTGCGCACCCATCCGCATTGGAAGTGGCTCCTGAGGCCGGTCGGGGTCTTCCTCCTCCTGAGCGTCGCGCTGGGCTTCGCCCTGTACTTCGCGGACGAGCGGACGCACGGGACCGCGAGGACTGTCGCGGCGGGGGCCGCGCTGGCGGTGTACGCGGCGGCGGTCGTGCTGCTCTGCGTTGTGCGCTTCGTCGATTGGCTCACCACGAACTTCTATGTGACCGACAAACGGGTCGCCTACCGGCACGGCGTGCTCACCCGCACGGGCATCGACATCCCGCTGTCGCGCATCGCGAGCGTGGAGTTCCGCCACGGCCTGTTGGACCGGGTTCTGCGGACCGGGGTCCTGGTCGTCGAGTCGGCTTCGGACGAGCCGCTGGAATTCGAAGACATTCCGAACGTCGAGCAGGTCCACGCTATGCTCTACCGGGAAGTGTTCGATCTTGACGGCCAGAGTCGTCGGACATAGGAGGACAGGGATGGCTTCAGAAGAAGCGGAGGACTGGCTCGCGTCCGGCGAGCGGGTCCTGGTGGAGGCGAAACCGCATTGGAAAGTTTTCGCGGGCCTGCTGCTCGCCGGTCTGGTCCTCGGGCTCGTTCTGGCGGCTTTGGGGTACTGGCACGCCGGGCACGCCGAGCAGGTCGCCCGTAGCGAGCACGTCCGCGCGAACCTGTTCGCGCACCGGGTCGCCCAGCACAAGACGCACGGCCTCTCGCTTGAGATCCTCGGCGGCGTGGTCTTCCTCGTCTTCCTCGTCGTCGGCTTCGTCCGCTGGCGCGCCCCCCGCTACTTCGTCACCGACCAGCGTGTCGCCGTCCGGCGGGGCCTGCTGGTGCGGGCCGGGACCGACGTGCCGCTCGGCAAGGTCAACGCCATCAGGCACCGGCAGGGGATCTTCGACCGCCTCTTCAAGACCGGCACCGTCTCGGTCTCTTCGGGCGGCCTGCGCGCGGTGCGGCTGTCGTCCATCCGCGACCCGCAGGAGGCGCAGGCCAAGATCTACGAGGGCCAGCGCGCCGCCGCCCAGCCGGTCGTGCCGCGATACCCCTCCCCGCCGCCCCCGCCTGGCGGGCAGTTCGGCTCCGGGGCCGGGGGATTCGCCTCGCCGCCGCCCGCGCCGTCTGCGATCGTCCCGCCCGTGCCCGTCCCTGCTGCGATCCCCGCCCCGTCCGCGATCGCGCCGCAGGCCCGGCGGGCGAACGACGGCCCGCCAGTCCCGCCGTGGGCGAGGGACGAGCCGGATTCCCCGGGCCTGAACCTCTAGCCCCGGCTAGAATCGCGCTGTGGCCACACTCGACCTTGCGATTATCGGTTCCGGCAGCGGCAACTCCATTCCGGACGAGCGGTTCGACTCGTGGCGGATCGCGCTCTTCGAATCCGGCATATATGGCGGGACCTGTCTGAACGTCGGCTGCATCCCGACGAAGATGTTCGTCTACGCCTCGGATGTCGCGGAGACGGTCCGAGAGTCGGGCCGCTACGGCGTCCACGCGAAGGTGGAGGGAGTCGACTGGCCCGCTATCGTGCGCCGCGTCTTCGGGCGGATCGACCCGATCTCTGCGGGCGGCAAGCGCTATCGGGTCGAGGACTGCGCGAACATCGACGTCCACACCTCCCCGGTGCGGTTCGCCGGGCGGGCCGAGGACGGCGCCTACCGTTTGACGACCGAGGCGGGCGAGGAGGTGCTCGCGAAGCGGGTGGTGATCGCGGCGGGCTCGCGGCCGGTGGTCCCGGAGGCGGTCGCCGCCAGCGGTGCGCCGTTCTACACCAATGAGGACGTCATGCGGCTGCCCGAGCTGCCGGAACGGCTCCTCGTGCTCGGCGGCGGCTACATCGCGGCGGAATTCGCCCACGTCTTCTCCTCGCTCGGCTCGCAGGTCACGGTGGTGGCGCGCGGCGGGGCGCTCCTGCGCCACCAGGACCACGACATCTCCCAACGGTTCACCGAGGTCGCCAAGGAGAAGTGGGACGTGCGGCTGAACGCGCGGGTCGAGCGGGTGGAGCACGCCGGGAACGAGGTGGCGCTCGTCTTCGAGGACGGGACCCGGGCGAGCGGCGACGCGCTGCTCGTGGCGGTGGGCCGCAAGCCCAACGGCGACCGGTTGAACCTCGCCTCGGTCGGGGTCGGGCTCGACAACGCGGGCCGGGTCGTGGTCGACCGGCACGGGCGGACAGCGGCCAGAGGCGTGTGGGCGCTCGGCGATGTGAGCTCGCATTACCAGCTCAAACACGTCGCGAACCACGAGGCGCGGATCGTGCAGGCGAACCTGCTCCAGGACTGGGACAGCGCCGAGCTCGACTCGTTCGACCACCGCTATGTGCCCGCCGCCGTGTTCACCCATCCGCAGATCGCCTCGGTCGGCCTCACCGAGGAGCAGGCCAGGGGGCAAGGCCTCGACGTCGCGGTGAAGACGCAGGGCTTCGGCGACGTCGCGTACGGCTGGGCGATGGAGGACACGACGGGCCTGTGCAAGCTGGTCGCCGAGCGCGGCTCGGGGCGCCTCCTCGGCGCGCATTTGATCGGCCCGCAGGCCTCGACGCTCATCCAGCCGTTGATCCAGGCGCTCTCGTTCGGCCTCGACGTGCGCAGCATGGCGCGTGGCCAGTACTGGATCCACCCGGCGCTCACCGAGGTCGTGGAGAACGCCTTGTTGGGGTTGGACGTCTAGGCGGAGCCCCGATAAGGAGCGCCTCCCCGGCGGGCAGCCCGTCGACGAAGCCTCCGAGGACGGCTCGGCTTACGGGGCGAGGGCCGTCGCGTCCTCGTTCTCGGGGGGCAGCTCGTCCAAGAGGGCGGGGTAGGCGAATTTCCGCAGCGCCCAGAACCGGAACACCATCTGCAGGAAGTTGCCGATGATGTAGGCGAGGACGAAGTCGATGAGCACGGTGTGCAGCCACGATCCGCCGTGGCGGATGTGGAAGAGGTTGTTCGCCACCCACAGCGGCGCGGCGCCGAGCAGCGCGCCGATCCCGCTGATGCCGAAGAACAGCAGCGCCTCGTGGTGGCGCTGGCGCCCGCCCCGGTGCTTGAACGACCACTCGCTGTTGAGGATGTAGCTGAGCACGGTCGCGAGCACGCCGGAGAAGATCTTCGCGACAGTCGGCTTCGTCGGCATCACGGTGAAGATGAGCGCGTAGTACACGGCCATGTCGAACACCATCGTGGTGGCGCCGACCACGGCGAATTTGATGATCTCGTGATGGCGGAGGAGGAAGGCCTGCAAGGGGCGGGGCAGCAGCCGCAGCACGGCGCGCTCTATCACCTCGACCGGCTCGTGCGATGGGTTGGCGGCGTCAGACATAGCGGCACAGTCTACCTCTCTATGCTGTCGTTGTGACTTCCTCTGAACAATCACCCCTGGTGGCGATGGTGGGCGGCGGCCAATTGGCCCGGATGACCCACCAAGCCGCCATCGCTTTGGGCCGTGGCCTGCGAGTCGTCGCCGAACATCCCGACGACCCCGCCGCGCAAGTCAGCCCGGACGTGGTGCTCGGGAAAGCCGACGACCTCGAGGCTTTGCGCCGCGCCGCGCGGGGGGCGGTCGCGGTCACCTTCGACCACGAGCATGTGCCGCAGGCCGTGCTGCGGGCGTTGGAGGCGGACGGGGTCGCGGTGCATCCGCCGTCCTCGGCGCTCCGATTCGCGCAGGACAAGCTCGCGATGCGCGAGCGCCTCGTGGAGCTGGGCGCGCCCGCGCCCGGATTCTGGCGGGTGGTGGACCCGGAGCAGTGCCCATGGCCGGACGGCGGCGTGGTCCTCAAGACCGCGAGCGGCGGCTACGACGGGCGGGGCGTGTGGTTCCCGCAGAGCCAGGACGAGGCGCAGGAGGTCGTCGCCCAGCTGCTGGAGGCGGGGCAGGACGTCCTCGCCGAGGAGAAGGTCGTCGCCAAGCGGGAGCTGTCGGCGCTGGTGGCCCGCTCGCCGCTCGGCCAGGTCGCGGCCTGGCCGGTCGTGGAGACGGTGCAGGAGAACGGGATGTGCGTGGTCGTGGTCGCGCCCGCCCAGGGCCTTCCCCCCGGCCTCGCCGCAGCTGCGCAGGAGCTCGCGATCAAGATCGCGACCGAGCTCGGCGTGGTCGGCGTGCTTGCGGTGGAGCTCTTCGAGACCGAGGACGGGCGGATCCTGGTCAACGAGCTGGCGATGCGGCCGCACAACAGCGGGCACTGGACGATGGACGGGTCCACGACCAGCCAGTTCGAGCAGCATCTGCGCGCGGTGCTCGACTACCCGCTCGGCGATCCTGGCCTGACCGCCGGGGTTGTGGTCATGGCGAACATCGTCGGCGGCGTCGCGGCGAACGGCATGTCGATGGACGAGCGGGTGCACCACCTCATGGCGCGCTCGCCGAGGGTGAAGGTGCACCTCTACGGCAAAGAGCCGAGGCCTGGACGCAAGATCGGGCATGTGAACCTCCTCGGGGCCGCTGCCGACGCGCCTGCCGTGCGCGCGGAGGCGGAGCAAGCCGCGCGCTGGTTGTCGAGCGGGACGGGGCTCTCCGGAGGGGAATGATTTCCGAAGTTATGAGGTTTCGTAGAGAGGCGCGGCCCGCGCTTTCGCTCTGCACAAAGGAGAACGCATGTCTGCCGTGAACGTCGTCGTCGCCTACCACTCCGGGTACGGGCACACCGAAGCCCTGGCCAACGAGGTCGCCGAGGGCGCGCGGCAAGCCGGGGCCGAGGTGGCCAGGGTCCATGTGAAAGAGCTCTCGGAGGCGGACTGGGCGGCGCTGGACGCCGCCGACGCGATCATCTTCGGCTCGCCGACGTACATGGGCTCGCCGTCCGCCGCGTTCCAGGCGTTCGCCGAGTCCACCTCGCGGCGCATGATGGCGTTCGCGTGGGACGGGAAGCTCGCCGCCGGGTTCACGGTCTCCGGATCGAAGAGCGGCGACAAGGTGCACACGTTGCAGGCGCTGAGCGTCTTCGCGGCCCAGCACGCGATGCACTGGGTCGGACTCGGCCTGCCCCCCGGCTGGAACACCTCGGCCGCCAGCGAGGACGACCTCAACCGGCTCGGCTTCTTCCTCGGCGCGGGCGCGCAGGCGAACGCGGACCAGGGCGACGAGGGCGTGACGAAGGCCGACCGGGAGACCGCGAAGCACCTCGGGTCGCGCGTCGCGCGTTTCGCCCAGGTCGTCGCCGCCGGGAAGTCGGCTTTGGCGCAGTAGAGTAAGCCCCATGACTGAGAAGCTCGTCGGCGTGAGCCCGGTTGTCGGGGTGATTATGGGCAGCGACTCGGACTGGCCGGTGCTTGGCCAGGCCGCCGAGGCGCTCGCAGAGTTCGGAATCGGGTTCGAGGCGCGCGTCGTGTCGGCGCACCGCACGCCGGTGGGCATGCTCAAGTACGCGGCAGAGGCCGAGGAGCGGGGCCTTCGGGTGATCGTCGCGGGCGCGGGCGGGGCCGCGCACCTGCCGGGGATGGTCGCGTCCGCGACCACGCTGCCGGTGATCGGGGTGCCGGTGCCGCTGGAGCGCCTCGACGGGCTCGACTCGTTGCTCTCCATCGTGCAGATGCCGCCGGGCATCCCGGTGGCAACCGTCGGCGTCGGCGCGGGCCGCAACGCGGGCCTGCTCGCGCTTCGGATCCTGGCGGCCTCGGACCCCGCGCTGCGCGCGAAGCTCGCCGATTACGCGGCCGACCTCGCCGATCTCACGGCGCTCAAGGACGCGAAGGTCCAAGAGGCCGTGCACGGGCGCTGGCCGACCAAGGCCGAATAGCCCGCGTCAGGCGCGTTTGCGCTGGAAGGCGGCGGGCCCGAAGGTCAAGAGCATCTTGACCATGGTCTGCCACCACGTGCGGTCCAGACGCGGGTCCTTCCCCCGGCCGATCCGCTCCATCTGCTGGGTGTGCCATTGCAGGTCGAGCATGCTGTCGAGCTGTTTGACGTTGGTCACCTTGCTGATGACCGGCCGCAGTCCCGCCTGGATCTGGTAGGACGGCAGGCGCTGCGCCGTGTTCTGCAGCAAGGCGCTGCCCGACTCCGGCGCGGTGATGGCCGGGCGTCCGAGGCCGACGATGTCGCACGCGCCGGAGGCGACGGCCTCCGCCATCGCGGTCTTGGTGCGGAATCCGCCGGTGACCGCGAGCGGGACGGAGCCCGCGTGCTCTCGGACCGTCTGGGCGTAGTCGAGGAAGTAGGCCTCACGGGCTTTGGTGCTCTCGGCTTGGGCCGACCCCATCATCGCCGGGGACTCGTAGCTGCCGCCGCTGATCTCGACGAGGTCCACCGCCTCGTCCGCGAGCGCGCGGACCACCTCGCGCGACTCGTCCTCGGTGAAGCCGCCGCGTTGGAAGTCGGCGGAGTTGAGCTTCACGCCGACGCCGAAGGAGGGGCTGACTTTCGCCCGCACCCGGCGCACCGCTTCGATGAGGAAGCGGCGGCGGCGTTCGGAGTCCCCGCCCCACTCGTCGGTGCGCAGATTCGAGAGGGGGGAGAGGAACTGCGTGATGAGGTAGCCGTGCGCGGCGTGCAGCTGGACGCCGTTGAACCCGGCGGTCTCCAGCACGGCTGCGGTGGTGGCGTAGCGGTCGAGGATCTCCTCGATCTCTTCCGGCCGCAGCTCGCGCGGCTGCCCCGCGATGACCGCGATGTTCGCCTTCACCGCGCTCGGGGCGACCGGCTGCGCCGAGTTGATCAGGGTCGGCGCCTGCCTGCCGGGGTGGTTGATCTGCGCCCACAGCGGCGCGTCGGTGTTGTCCTGGAAGGACTTCGACCAGCGGGACAGCTCGGGGAGGTGGCGCTCGTCCTCGACGACGACGTTGCCCGGCTCGCCCCGGTGGCGCTGGTCGACCATGATGTTGCCGGTGACGACGAGGCCGTAGCCGCCGAGGCTCCAACGCTCGTAGAGGGCGAGCAGTTTTCCGGTGGGGGCTCCCGAGGACCGGTCGCCGAGCGCTTCGCTGAGCGCGGAGCGCATCAGCCGGTTCGGCAGCACCTGCCCGCACTGGAGGGCGAGCGGCTGGGAGAGGGGGTCTGCTGCGTGGGTCATAACAGAAATACCTATCTGTGCGGGGCCGTCGGGGGCTATTCGAAGTCGATGCGGACGCTGATGGGGGTGGTTTTCAGGGCGTTGAGCCCCGCCTGGTCCGTCTTGGAGAAGGTCTTCACCCGCGCCACGACGTCGTCCTCGGGGACGAGCCGGGCCTTTCCGGCGAGCCATTCGCCCCGGTATTTCAGCCGCACGTTCGGGTCGGCCTCGACGTTGTGCGCCCAGCCGCTGTGCGTGCCGTGCTGGGAGATGACCCAGGCGCCTCGGCGGTCGGCGTCCACATTGGCGGTGACCGGGACGACCCGCTTCTGGCCGGACTTGCGCCCGACGGTCTCGAGCTCCACTGTCGACTTCGGCAGGAGCCCCGCCTTGTTCAGCGCGCGGACGAGCGGGTTGGCGACGTGGCGGCCGATCAGTATTTCGCGCCTGCGCTTGCGGGCGATCCGCTGGTCGTGATCTGCGGGCATGGGCGGTCCTCTGGTCGAACGGTCGGTTATATACTAAAAACTATAATACATATCCGGCGCGCGAGAGGGAGGGCTCCGTCCTAGTCGGCCACCCCGATGTCCTCGTGCCAGAGCGAGGGGCTCGTCTCGATGAACGCGCGCAGCATCGCCGTGCAGTCCGGGTCGTCGAGCACCGTGACCGAGACTCCGTGCTCGGCGAGCCAATCGTGTCCGCCGTGGAAGTTCTCCGCCTCCCCGACGATCACGGCCCCGATGTTGAACTGCCGCACCAAGCCGCTGCAGTACCAGCACGGCGAAAGCGTGGTGACCATGACGGCGCCGCGGTAATCGCGTTGGCGCCCTGCCGCGCGGAACGCGTCGGTCTCGGCGTGGATGGCGGGATCGTCCCATTGCACGCGCCGGTTGCGCCCGCGCCCGAGGAGCGTCCCGTCCTTGGCGAAGAGCGCGGCTCCGATCGGGACGCCGCCCTCCGCGAGCCCGGCCCTGGCTTCGGCGACGGCGACCGCGAGCATGTCTTCGGGGGTCATGGCTGCTCCTCCTTGGGGATCGGGGTTTGTTTGCGGCGTTCTGTCCGAAGCGCCGCCCACATGATGCAGGCGGCGAGCGCCGCGCCGACGAAGGCCGCGACGTCGCCGAGCGCGGGCAGCGCCCGTGGGACCGGCCCGGTGTAGACCTCCTGGTTCGCGAAGAGCAGGACGGAGACGGGCAGGGCGATGAGGAACGCCATGAGCCCGGCCCGGTTGCGGTGGCTCCGGTCGTAGAGCGCGCGGTCGTCGTCGCGCGCTTTGCCGAGGAAGGCGTCCATGAGCACAACGCCGAGCCACGGGCCGACCCAGTAGCCGACGAGGAGCAGGAAGGACTCGTAGCTCGCAGCGGGGCGGGCGAGCGCGCCCCACGCGGCGAGCCCGCCCGCCACGCCCATCGCGACCACGACCCTGGTGCGCAGTTTCTCGCCGACCACCCCGGTGAACGTGAGCGCGGCGGAGTACAGGTTCAGCGCGTTCGCCGAGACGGAGCCGAGCGCGAACGCGGCGAGCGTCGCGGCGGCGAGGCCCGAGGGCAGCAGGGCGGCGAAGCCTTCCGCGGGGTTGCGCGCCCCGGTCCGCGCGAACTGCGCGCTCGCCGCCCCGACCGCTTCCAGCGCGGTGCAGGAGAGGAACAGCCCGAGGCCTGCGGCCGCCCCGACGCGGGCCCGCGACGCTTCGCGCGGCAGGTAGCGGGTGTAGTCCGCCGCGTAGGGGGTCCAGCCCGCCGAGTAGCCGAAGCTCGCGCCGATGGTGAGGAAGAACCCCATGGCCTCGGCCCCGGTCTGCGGGAGCGGCGACGCGAGACGGATGTGCGCCGCCGCGCCGCGCAGGACGAAGACGGAGGCGAGCAGGAAGACCAGGAAGAGCGCGGGGAAGGCCCAGCGCTCGAAGGCCTGGACCAGGTTGTGCCCGGCAAAGGCCAAGGCGATCTGGACGGCGACGATGACGAGCAGGGCGGCCGCGACGGGCAGTCCGGTGAGGGCGGAGATGGAGAACGCCCCGCTCACGCTGTTGGCGGCGAACCAGCCGACCCCCGCGCTGAGCGCCATGATCACGGCGGGCACGGCATTGCCCCGCCTGCCGAACGCGAGCCGGGAGAGGACCATCTGCGGCGCCCCGTGCTTGGGGCCGCGCGCGGAGAGGAAGCCGTGCGCGATCGCGGCGAGCCCGTTGCCGATCGCGCATGCGGCCGCCGCTTGGAAGAAGTTCTGGCCCCAGGCGGAAGCCGCGAGCACGCCGATGAAGATGGTGGTGAATTCGAGGTTCGGCGAGGCCCAGGTCCAGAGCAGATGGACCGGCTTGCCGTGCCGGTCCTCTGGCCCCACCCGCCCTGCGCCGCCGGGCTCGACCGCGAGGACGCGATCGCGGTACCCGAGGGAGGTCTCTGTCATGGGAACACTGTGCCAGGCGCGAGGAGTTTTCGCGCGCGCCCGTGACGTGCTGGAAATTTTATAGAATATGGAATAAAGTCTCGTCTCCTAACGTTCGAACACGTAGTTGAACTGGGCAAAGAGGATGGAAGGACAAAGACCAAGATGAGCACCAAGGAGTCCTCGCGGGACCGGATGCTTCAGGGGGCGGTCGATTTGATCCGCGAGCGGGGCGTTGCCGGGGTGACTGTCGACGCGATCGTGTCGCGCAGCAATGCTCCGCGCGGATCGGTCTACTACCACTTCCCCGAGGGGCGGGCGCAAATCGTCCGAGAGGCGATCACCGGCGCTGGCGAGCTCTCGAACGAGCTGATCCGCGCGTCGCTCGGCTCTGCGGCGGACAGCCGGGAGGCGATCTCGCTGATGATGGCGTTCTGGAAGCACGTCCTGGTGGACGGCGATTTCCAGATCGGGTGCCCGTTCGTCGCGGCCACGGTCGACGGCTTCTCCGCGGACCCCGAGCTGCGCCAGCCGGTCGCCGAGCATTTCAGAGTCTGGGAGGAGAGCATGGCCGAGGTGCTCGTGCGGTCCGGGCGCGAGCCCGCTGCGGCCCGGCGCAAAGCAAGCCTCATGGTGGCGGCGTTCTCCGGCGCGGTGCTGGTGTGCCGGGCGAAGCGCAGCCTTGAGCCGCTCGACGCCGTCGCGGAGGAGCTGGACGAGCTCCTGGCCTAGCGGGCGCCGCGGTGCTGGCTTGGTCCGGCTGGCCTAGCGGGCGCCGCGGTGCTGGTCTGGTCCGGCTGCGCTAGCGGGCGCCACGGTGCTGGTCTGGTCCGGCTGCGCTAGCGGGCGCCGAACTGACGATCTCCGGCGTCGCCGAGGCCGGGGACGATGTACTTCGCCTCGTTGAGGTCCTCGTCCACGGCGGCGGTGACCAGGCGCAACGGATAGTCGAGGGCTTCGAGCGCGGCAACGCCCTGCGGGGCGCAGACCACGGTGACCACGGTGAGGTCGTCGGCCCCGCGCGAGCGCAGCAGGTCCAGGGTGTGCGCCATGGAGCCGCCGGTCGCGAGCATCGGGTCGAGCACGAGCACCGGGCGTCCGCCGAGGTCCTCCGGCAGCGAGGCGAAATACGGCACCGGCTGCGCGGTGCTCTCGTCCCTGGCGATGCCGACGAAGCCGACTTGCGCCTCCGGGATGAGGGAGTGGGCCTGGTCGACCATGCCGAGCCCGGCGCGCAGCACGGGGACGAGCAGCGGCGACGCGGCCAGTCGAAAACCATCGGTCTCGGAAAGCGGGGTGCGCACGGCCAGCCGCGCGACGCCGAGCGCCCGGGTCGCCTCGTAGACCAGCATGAGCGTGAGATCGCGCAGCGCGGCGCGGAACGCGGCGTTGTCGGTGCGCTCGTCGCGCAGCGTGGTCAGCCGCGTCAGGGCGAGGGGGTGGTCCACCACGACGAGATCCATACGCCACACCGTACGGCATTGGTAAAGTACAGGCATGGCTACGCACACCGAACCGGCACGTTTCGCGCTCAGCGACGAGCAAGAAGAACTGAGGGCCGCCGTCCGCGCCCTCTCCGAACGAGAGATCCAGCCCCACGCCACCGACGTGGACGAGCGCGAGCGCTTCCCGATCGAGGCGAACGAGGCCCTCTCCAAGAACGGTTTCCACGCCCCGCACATCCCCGAGCAGTACGGCGGCGAAGGCGCCGACGCGGTGTCCTGTTGCGTGGTCGTCGAGGAGGTCGCCCGCGTCTGCGCCTCCTCCAGCCTCATCCCCGCCGTGAACAAGCTCGGCACGATGGGCCTGATCCTCAACGGCTCCGAGGAGCTCAAGCAGAAAGTGCTGCCGTCGATCGCGGCGGGCGAGGCGCTCGCCTCCTACGGCCTCTCCGAGCGCGAGGCAGGGTCGGACGCCGCCTCCATGCGCACGCGGGCCCGCGCAGACGGGGACGACTGGATCCTGGACGGCGCGAAATGCTGGATCTCCAACGGCAGCGAGTCCACCTGGTTCACGGTGATGGCTTCGAGCGACCCCGAGAAGGGCGCGCACGGGATCTCCGCGTTCATCGTCCACAAGGACGACGAGGGCTTCTCCATCGGCACGCATGAGAAGAAGATGGGCATCAAGGGCAGCCCCACCGTCGAGCTGCTCTTCGACCACTGCCGCATCCCCGGCGACCGGATCATCGGCGAGCCGGGAACCGGGTTCAAGACGGCCCTGCAGAGCCTCGACCACACCCGTCCGACCATCGGCGCGCAGGCCGTCGGCATCGCGCAGGGCGCGTACCACGTGGCGCGGGACTACGCCAAGGAGCGCAAGCAGTTCCGCAAGGCCATCGCCGACTTCCAGGGCGTCTCCTTCATGCTCGCCGACATGGCGATGAAGATCCAGGCGGCCCGGCTCATGGTGTACTCGGCCGCCGAGCGGGCCGAGCGCGGCGACCCTGGCGCGACGGCGCTGTCCTCGGCGGCGAAATGCTTCGCCTCGGACGTCGCCATGGAGGTGACCACCAACGCGGTGCAGGTCCTCGGCGGCGCGGGCTACACCCGCGACTTCCCGCTTGAGCGGATGATGCGCGACGCCAAGATCACCCAGATCTACGAGGGCACGAACCAGATCCAGCGCTTGGTGATCAGCCGGGCGTTGCTGCGCGGCTGATCGGACGGTTTCCCGCTGGGGCGGATACGGTGCCGGGATGCGCCAAGATCGCCCAGGTCCACGAGGGCGCGAACCAGATCCAGCGCTTGGTGATCAGCCGGGCGTTGCTGCGCGGCTGACAGTCCCGCCCGAGGTCGGTACGCTGGCTCGTCTATGACCCGAGCCGAGCCTTCGTCCACCGCCCCCCAAGAGGGCTACCGCCGGGGGCTCTCTGTCCGGATGATCCGGATGATGGCCCTCGGCGGCGCGATCGGCACCGGGCTTTTCTACGGGACCGGCACGGCGATCCACGAGGCGGGGCCCGCGCTGCTCCTCGTGTTCGCCGTCGCGGGCTTGGCGATCTTCGTCATCAGCCGGGCGCTCGGCGAGCTCTTGGACTACCGGCCGACGTCGGGCAGCCTGTACGAGTACCCGAGGGAGTTCCTCGGCCCCTTCGCGGGCTTCCTTGGCGGGTGGACCTACTGGGTGACGGTCTGCGTGAGCTGCGCGGCCGAGGTGACGGCGGCCGGTAAGTACCTGCAGTTCTGGTGGCCGCAGGCGCCGGTGTGGGCGACCGCGTTCGGCTTCCTCGTGGCGCTCGCGCTGGTGAACCTCGCCTCGGCCCGCGTGTACGGCGAGACGGAGTTCTGGTTCGCGGGCCTGAAAGTGGCGACGATCCTCTCGCTCGTCTTCTTCGGCGTGTGGGCGCTGCTGCCCGTCCCCCATCTGCTGCAGGTGCCGGGCGCGGGCTTCTCGAACCTGTGGCGGGACGACGGTTTTTTCCCGCACGGCGCGCTCGCCCTTGCCCCCGTCCTGCCGCTCGCGCTCTTCGCGTACGCGGGGGTGGAGCAGGTCGGCCTGACGGCGGGCGAGGCGCAGGACCCCAAGCGCACTCTGCGCAAGGCGGTGACCAGCATCCCGCTGCGGATCGCCGTGTTCTACCTCGGCGCGCTCGCCGTGCTGCTCTGCCTGCGCGGGTGGCGCTCGTACGAGCCGGGGCAGAGCCCGTTCGTCGCCGTGTTCGCGGACGCGGGGGTGCCGTTCGCGGCGGGAATCGTGAATTTCGTCGTGCTCACGGCGGCGGCGAGCTCGTGCAACTCCAGCATGTACTCGACTGCGAGGCTGCTGCGGGCCATCGCCTTGCGGGGGGAAGGCCCCGGCAGGCTCGGCGCGCTCTCCGCGCGGGCGGTGCCCGCCCGGGCGTTGGCGGTCTCCGCCGTGGTCATGGTCGCGGGGGTCTGTGTGAACCTCTTCGCGCCGCAAGCGGCGTGGGTCGCGCTCATCTCGCTGGCGACGGTCGGGCTCATCGTCGTGTGGGGGCTGATCCTCGCGTCGCATTCGGGATACCGCAGGCATGTTGCGGCGGGCAAGGCCGCGAGATCGGACTTCCGGCTGCCGCTCGCGCCGTTGTCCACGGCTTTTGCCGGGCTCGTCCTTGCGTCGGTGCTGGTGGAGCAGGGTTTCAGCGGCGACGGGCGAGTAGTGCTCATGGTCGGCGCGGCGTGGGTGCTGGCGGTGGGCGCGGGCTGGCGGCTGTCGCGAGCGGCGCGGAGTACGGTGGGCGGATGAGCGCATTCGCCGGGCTGCCCGCGGACTCCGTCGAGTTCTACCGCGAGCTTGAGGACAACAACACGAAGCCTTGGTGGGAGGCGAACAAAAAGCGCTACCAGGAGAGCGTGCGGGAGCCGTTCCTCGCGTTGGCCGAGGAGTTGGACGCGGAGTTCGGCGAGGCCTCGGTCTTCCGTCCGCACCGCGACGTGCGGTTCAGCCACGACAAGTCGCCGTACAAGACGCAGCAGGGCCTGTTCGTGCCCGTCGCGGCAGGCGCGGGCTGGTACTTGCGGATCGACGCGACGGGGTTGATGACCGGCGCGGGCTGCCACGCGCCCTCGGCGGAGCAGCTGGGCCGGATCCGGGAGGCGATCGCCGACGGGGGGACCGGGCCGAAGCTGGAGAAGATCCTCGCGAAAGCGGCCAAGGCCGGGTTCGAGGTCGAGGGGGAGCAGCTCAAGACCAAGCCACGGGGCTACGCCGACGACCATCCGCGCCTCGCGCTGCTGCGGCACAAGAGCCTCTTCGCGTGCCGGGACCACGGCAGCCCGGCCTGGCTCGCCAAGCCCGAGGCGCTCGCCATGGTGCGGTCGGACTGGGAGGCGCTGCGGCCGCTGGTGGACTGGTTCGCGGCGGCGGCGGAGGCCTAGGCTGCTCGCCTGCTATCTCGGGACGTGGAACTGCGCGACCTCGCCGCCCGAGATCGCCAAATCCGCCCAGGCGCCCGCCACCTCGATGCGGGTGAGCGCGCTGGTCGGGTACTTGGCCAGCAGGGCTTCGAGCGCGGGGTTCGGCGGCAGGCCGGTGAGCTCGTGCAGCGCCTCGGCCGTCTCCGGCATGCCGGGATGGTGCCCGACGACGAGCGCCGTGGCGACGGTTTCCGGCAGCTCGGTCAAAAACCCGATGACCTCCACCTCGCTCGCCCCGTACAAGCCGCGTTGGAATTGCACGGGCGCCGTGATCGCGGAGGCCGCCAGCGTCTCGCGCGTGCGCCGGGCGGTGGAGCAGAGCACGTGGTCGATCTCGACGCCCTCGCCGCGCAGCCACTCGCCTGCGAGCGCGGCCTCGCGCCAGCCTCGCTCGGCGAGCGGTCGCTCGTGGTCCGGCACGCCCGGCGGGTAGCCCGACTTGCCGTGGCGGAGCAGGATGAGGGTTTTCCGCGTTGTCACGGGCACAGCTTAGTTCCCGCCCGGAATTTGTCGCCACCTCCCGTTAGGCTGCTCGTATGCCAATTCGCACCCCGGGGGCGCGCCGCCCCCTGCTGTCCCGCGCCCCTGTGCCGATCTTTGCCGCGTCGGTCCTTGCCGCGGCGCTGGTGTGCCAGGGCCCGTCCGCCGCGGCAGCGCCCTCGGCGGGTTCGGACACGGCGGGCGATCCGTATTTCCCGCAGGACGGCAACGGCGGCTACCGGGTCGCGCACTACGACTTGGCGCTGCGGATCGACCCGGAGTCGAAGCAGGTGGACGGGACGATGACGATCACCGCCGTCGCCACCCAAGAGCTCGGTTCCTTCAATCTCGACTTCGCCGACCTCGGCCCGGTGCGGGCGCTGGTGAACGGGAAGCCCGCCGCGACGGCGCCAGCCGAGGCGACCGAGCTGGTCGTCACCCCGGACCGCCCGCTGCCGAACGGCAAGCCGTTCACCGCGACGGTCTCGTACTCCTTCAACGAGCAGGAGCAGGCGGCGGCGCTCGGCAAGGCGGAGCTGCCGGGCTGGGTCCGCACGTCGAGCGGCGGGGTCGCCAAGTTCGGCGAGCCGGGCGGGGCCGAGTACTGGTTCCCGTCGGACAACACCCCGGACGACAAGGCCTCCTTCCGGCTCTCCCTCGCCGTGCCGGAGGGATGGGTCGGGATCGGCGGCGGGCGGGAGACCCCCGCCGTGGCGAAGGACGGCTGGACGACTTCGGTGTGGGACGAGCCGAACCCCGTGGCGATGTACCTGGTGCCGCTCGCGGTGGACCATTTCGACGTGCGCCGCTCCGCCCTCCCCACCGGGCAGCCAGTGGTGATCGCCCTCAACCCGGACCGGCCGGACTACGTCCACGACGCGGCGGACCGGTACCCGGAGATCATGGCGTTCTTGCAGGAGAAGCTCGGCCCGTATCCGCATTCGGCGGCCGGGGGGATCTTCATCGACCCCGGTCCGGGGAACAAGAACTTCGGCGGGGCGCTGGAGACGCAGACTCGTCCCACATACGTCTCGAACTGGGACGACCCCGGACAAGAGGTCGGCGTGGTCGTCCACGAGAGCACCCACGAGTGGTACGGCGACTCGGTCTCCGTGCGCCAATGGCGCGACATCTGCCTGAACGAATGCTTCGCCTCGTACCTGCAGTGGATGTGGGAAGAGGCGAAAGAGGGCGAGGACCTCGACCAGAAGTACCGGGACCACGTGCAGGAGAAATGGGACGACGAGGAGTACTGGGGCCATCTGCTCACCGACATGTGCGACGGCAAGGACGAGTGCTCCGCGGGCGACGTCATGAACGGGCAGGGCGTCTACGACAAAGGGCAGCTGGCCCTGCACGCGCTGCGCAGGCAGATCGGGGACAAGGCGTTCGGCGAGGTGCTGCGCGGCTGGCCGGTGCGCCACAGCTTCGGGAACGCGTCCTGGGCGGAGTTCGAGCAGTACGTGCGGCAGACGGCGAAAAAAGACCTCGGCGGCTTCTTCCGCGCCTGGTTCCACAGCGGCGAGCGGCCCGCCGACGAGTACCTGTACCCGGGCTCTCTGGCGCAGTGACCGGGCGGGGAACAACAAGTCTTTGAGGCTTGTTGCGATCAAGCATGGTGAAAACAATTGTGGCCGCGCGGTACGGCGGGCCGGAAGTCCTCGAGATCCGTGACGTCGAGCTGCCCGCGCCGAGCGAGGGCGAAGTCCTCGTGGACGTGCGCGCGGCCGGGGCGAATCCGGTGGACTGGAAGCTCTACAGCGGGGTGTTCGGCACGGAGAGCCAGCCGCCGTTGCCGGTGGGCCTTGAGGCGGCGGGCGTTGTCGCGGCGCTCGGGCCGAACACAGCGGGATTCGCAGTCGGCGACGAGGTGCTGGTCTACGGCGCGAAGGGCGTGTACGCGGAGCGGGTCCTCGCGCCGGTCGGCGCGCTGTTCCGAAAGCCCGCGCCGTTGGACTGGGCGCAAGCTTCGGGCCTGCTGTCCACCGGAGTCACCGCCGCGCTGGCGCTGGACCGCTTGGACGTCAAAGCGGGCGAAGTCCTCCTTGTGCACGGCGCGGCGGGCGGGGTCGGCCTCGTGGCGGTCCAACTCGCCGTCGCCCGGGGCGCGAAGGTCGTCGGCACGGCGAGCCCCGGCAGGCATGCACGCCTGCGCGAGCTGGGCGCCGAGCCCGTCGAGTACGGGCCAGGGCTCGCGGACCGGATCGCGGCGGTCGGGCCGGTGGACGCGGCGCTCGATCTGGTCGGCACGGATGAGGCGCTCGACGTCTCCCTCGGGTTGGTTCCGGATCGGGCGCGCATCCTCACCATCGTCCGCCCGGACAAGGCGGCCGAGCTCGGCTTCGGCTGGCTGGACTCCCTGGCCGCCACGCCCGAGCAGCGCGCTTCCGCGAGGGACGGGGTGCTCGAAGCGGCGGAGAGCGGTGTGGTCGTCGTCGATGTGGACCGGGTCTTCGCCCTCGACCAGGCGGCCGACGCGCACCGGTATCTCATCGACGGGCACGCCAAGGGCAAAATCGTGCTCGTGCCCTGAGTTGTCGGTGGGATTCTCTAGGCTGGTGTCGTGACGAACCACGACGACCGCAGCCTCGCGCGGGTGGCCGCATTGCTGCGCCAGGCCGAGGGCACCGACAACGAGCACGAGGCCGAGGCGTTCCTCGCCGCCGCGCAGCGCTTGGCGACGGCGGCCTCCATCGACCTCGCGCTCGCGCGGGCGCACAGCACGAACCGGGCCAAACAGGCGAAGCCCGCGCAGCGGACGGTGACGGTCGGCGAGCGCGGCTCGAAGGGGCTGCGCACCTATGTGGCCCTGTTCAGCGGCATCGGGCAGGCGAACCAGGTGAAATGCGACGTCTCGCACGACTCGACGTATGTGCTCGCCTTCGGCTTCCCCGAAGACATCGACGCGACTGAGGCGCTGTACGCGAGCTTGCTGGTGCAGATGGCGAAGTCATGCGAGTCCTACCTGGCCTCGGGCGCGCACCTCCCGACCCCGAAGATCACCGCTCGGCTGAATTTCCAGCTCGCCTTCGCGGGCCGGATCGGGGCCCGTCTGCAGCAGGCCCGCGAGGAGGAGGAGCGGGCGGCGCGCCGAGACGGACGAGCCACGAGCGGCGCCAGCACGTCCACCGAGCTGGTGCTGCGGAACAAAGAGCTGGAACTGGCCGACTTCTACCGGCAGACCTCGAAGGCGAGGGGCAGCTGGCGGGCGGTGAGCTCGGGCAACGCTTGGTGCGCGCGCTCGCAGCGCGCGGGCGACCGGGCGGGGTCGGACGCCAGGATCGGCGCGCAGTCCGCGTTCGCGGGGGCGCGCCGGGCTCTCGGTCGATAAGGGAACTGGGAAGGTGGCAGGCCGGGACAGCGGGCGCTCGCGCGTCTACGCGGCGCAGCGGCTCGTCCACGCCGTGTTCGACAACGCCGAGCGCGCCGGATCGCGGGAGGCGGTGTTTTTCGGGACGCGGCTGACGGTCCCGCCGGAGGCGAAATTCGCCTCGGTCGAGTCGTTGCAGCGCTACGTCGACCAGGTGCTCGCGTTGCCCTCGGTCCGGCAGCGCTGGCCGCCCCGCGCCGATGCGGCGGTGGCCGTGCGCAAACGCAAGGGCGACCGGGCGGCGCATTACGAGCGGATCGGCGAGGGCGGGGTGATCGCGGTCCCCGACGGCAGCGCCGCCGCGGCCCAGTCGCCGACGGGCTGGGCTATGCGCGAGCTGGTGGTCTTGCACGAGCTGGCGCATCATTTCGACTCCGGCGACGGCGGCGCGCACGGCCCGGAATTCCAGGAGACATACGCGGAGCTGGCCGGTATGGTCATGGGCGCGGAAGCCGCCCATCTGTTGCGCGTGGCGTTTTTGCGGGAAGGTGGACCATGAGGCATGTCGTGCTCGTCGGGGACGGGATATGGCTCTCCGCGCCGACGGCGGCGGACGTCCCGGCGATCACCGCGTGCTGCCAAGAGCCCGGCCTCGCCGAGATGACCTCGTCGATTCCGATCCCGTTCGCCGAGGCGGACGCGCGTCATTTCGTCACCGAGATGGTCGGGCCGGAATGGTCGCAGGGCACGTCGTTGACATGGGCTGTCAGGTTGCAAGAAGCAGGCGAGGCCGTTGGGATGGTCGGGCTGCACGGCTGCGGGCGGTTCGTCTCCCCGGCCGCGCGCGAGGGCGGCGAAGAGGGTTTCGCCTTCGACCAGGCAGAGCTGGGCTATTGGCTCTCTGCCAAGGCTCGCTCGCGCGGGATCATGACCGATGCGGCGCGCCGGGTCTGCGAGTTCGGCTTCGACGCGCTGCGGCTGCGTGCGATCCGGTGGCAGGCGCTCGTCGGCAACGCGCCTTCCGCCCGGGTCGCGCGGCGCGCGGGGTTCCGTTTCACAGGCGTCGGTTGGTTCGAGGATTGGCGAGGAAGCGGCGCGGACGTGTGGACGGCGGCGCTGCGCCCCGAGGAGTTTCGCGGGTCGGGCCAAGGTCCGCTGCCGCAAGGCTGGCCGGACGGAATTTAGCGGGCCGTGGTTGAAAATCGGCTGCCCTGTCCCGCTGGCCGCGTCTTCCCCGACGCGAGGGCCCGATATCAAGCATGAGCCGTGGTCGCGGGAGAATAAGTGGGAAAAGCGGGGCGAATTCTCCGATAAGGCTAGCCAAAATAAGGCTCGACTTATTTCAGAAAAGGCTATCCTTAGTTAGGTTGAGCTTGGGTGACATGGCCGTTGACCTGCGCTAAGCTTGTGTACATGAGCGAGCACGACACCTCCCGGTCGAAATTCAACGCGTTGTTGAACGAGCAGATTCGAAATGAATTCACCTCGTCGCACCAGTATGTCGCCATTGCGGTGTATTACGACGATCTGGATTTGCCTCGGCTTGCGAAATTCTTTTATCGGCAGGCGTTGGAGGAGCGCAACCACGCGTTGGCCGCGGCGAAATACCTCATCGACCGCGACGTGCATGTGGAGCTCGGCGGCGTGCAGGC
This sequence comes from Segniliparus sp., assembly GCF_051660745.1. Classification (NCBI taxonomy): domain Bacteria; kingdom Bacillati; phylum Actinomycetota; class Actinomycetes; order Mycobacteriales; family Segniliparaceae; genus Segniliparus; species Segniliparus sp. Next base: position 26,152 of record NZ_JBOFQF010000016.1, read on the forward strand.
GGTCAAGTCCGACTTCGAGAACTTCCTCGAGCCGATCGAGCTGCTGCTCGCGAACGAGAAGGAAGTCACCGAGCAGTGGGACCGGCTCTTCCGCACGGCCAGGGACGAGCACGACTCGCTCGGCGAGCAGTTCACCCACTGGTTCCTCAAAGAGCAGGTCGAAGAGGTCTCCATCGCGACAACGCTGCTCCGGATCGCGAAGCGCGCCAAGGACAACTGGTTCGACGTCGAGGAGTGGGTCGCCCGCGAGTTGAGCGACCTCAAGACCGCTGACGACCACCCCCCGGTGGCGGGCGGCGCCCTGTAGCCCCGTGGCGATGAAGTCCCCGCTCGGGGTGGCGGGAGTGGCGCTTCTCGGCTTGTCCGTCATCGGCTGCGGGGGCTTCGGCGGACTTGCCCACGGCAAGGGCGGGAAAAAGGACTCGAAGAAGGCGTGCGCGGCGTTCAGCAGGGACTACCACGCTGTCGACGAGGCGCTTGAGGATTTGCAGAAATTGCGTGGCAAGTCCTATAGCAGCAATTCGAGCGTCGACGCGCTGACCGCGTTCCTCGGTTTTCTGAATGCGACGAGCAAGTTCGACCCGAAGTTCGTGCTCGACCCGATGAGCGGCTCGGTCGAGTCCGCCCTGACCGCATTGCACGATTCTCTGGCCCGGGTGAAGCAGGACCTGGACACGAGCGAGCAAGGCTCTACGCCGGACCTGCAATCGGCGCTCGACGACGGGCAGCGGGTTCCGGGCGCCCTCGCGGGGCTGAAGGCGGCGTGCGGCCAGTCGTGACCGTCGGGCCCTCGGCCTGAGGCGGGAGCGCCTAGAGGGGTTTCGGCGCGAGCAGCTCTTTGGTGCGCTGCGGCCAGTTCGTCGCGATCCATCGAACGCCGAGGTCGCGGCAGAGCTCCACGTCCGAAGGCTCGTCCACGGTCCAGCAATACACCGTTTTGCCCCGTTGGGAAGCCCGCTGGGCCAAATCTGGCGCGGCGCGCAGCAGCCTGACCGACGGGCCGAGTATGTCCGCTACGGCGAAGCTCGCGCTGGAGCCGAGCAGTTGGCGGGTCGACTCGGCCAAATAGACCCGTGGCACGTGGGGGGCGAGCTGGGAGAGCCTGCGCACGGCGAGCGCGGAGAACGACATCACCACGACGGGCGGACGGCTCGGGTCGGGGCAGCGCAGCAGGCCGTGTTCGGCCAATGCCTGCGCCAAGGCGCGTTCGAGGCCGCCGCCCTGGCGGATCGGGTGCTTGGTCTCGACGAACAGGGCGACCTCGCGCGAGGGGTACGACCGGACGAGCTCCAGGAGCGCGTCGAGGCGCAGAAGCTTCGCGGGCTCGCCGTGCTGGTGCCAGCTCCCGTAGTCGAGCTGGTCGAGCTGCTCGAAGGTGGACGCGCCCACAACGAGGCTGCCGGAGCTGGTCCTGGCGGTGGTCCTGTCGTGCACGCAGACCAGCGTGCCGTCCGAGGTGAGCCGGACATCGCATTCGAGCCCGTCCGCGCCCTGTTCGATCGCGAGCTCGTACGCTGCCAACGTGTGCTCGGGCCGCTCGGCGGAGGCGCCCCGGTGCGCGACGACTTCTGGCGGCGGGCTCACGTTGTGACTGGCTCTGGCGTGTTCGAGGATTCGGCGGCGACGACCCACCTCGCCGGTTTGCCCGATTCGGCGATGGCGCGGGGGTGTTTGCTGGCCTCGATCTCGGCCAGCAGCGCGTAGGTCTTCAGGACGAGGAACAGGAGCACGAGGCCGAGCACGGCGCCGAGGAGGAGCGCCTCCGTCCGTGCTTGGACAGATCGGTCCAAGCTCCAAAGCGCGAAGCCGAGGACCGCGAGATGTCCGCAGGCCCACCATATCCACCACGACTTCAGCATTGGTTGCCAGTCGCGCCTGCCGCTGCGCACATGCTCGGCAAGCAGCTCTTTGAGCAGCACGCCGAGCGCGACGAGGTTGACCAGCGGCAGCAGGGCGAGCAACAGGATCTCCCACCAGCGCCGGGGGTCGGTCCGGTTGTTCGCGGTGTAGGCGAGGTCGCGCTCCACCCAGAGCCACCAGGCGAGCGCGGCCTCGGCCGCGACGGCCATGACGACCGAGGACCAGAAGGCGAAGCTCAGCAAGACGTCCGAGGCCCCGGCGAGCAGCCAGGGCACGAGGTGTCCCCTGCCGTAGAAGGCGAGCCCGTAGCGCAACGCTGCGGCGAAGGCGAACAGCGCGAGGAATGAGACGAGGGCGTACAGCGCGATCTCGATCAGAGTCGTGCGGGTCGGTTTTTCCTGTCCGGGGGCGAAGCCGGTCGGTGTTTGCGGGAAGTGCTGGACCAGTCCCCAGCGCGGCGGCGACGCGTACCGGGGGGTCGGCGCGGTCGGGCGCGGCGGCCGGGGCCGTTGGGGGACCGCGCTCGGCGGGCGGAACGCGTGCCAGCGGTAGCCCGGAGGCAGGACGGGGATGCGCGAGCTGGGTCCCTGGCTCGGCCGCGTGGGGGGCCTGTCGGCGGGGACTTGCTGCGCCGCGCTCGGCCAATGCCCCGACAGCCCGGGCAGGTGCGGACGCTGCGGGTACGGGGGGCCTGCTGGCGGCGGAGGGAAGGTCATAACCCGAACCGGGACCACATGGCGCGGCGCTCGACGGCGGACACCGCCCCGTCTAGGGCGCGCAGCGCGATGTCTTCGACCGAAGCCGCGAGGCCGAGGCGCTGCAGGAGCTGCTGCTTCGGCTTGACCTCGTGCGGTTTCGCGTCGGGGAACCGCTCGGCAAGGACGGTGCGCAGGCTGCCGACGGCGTCCGCGACACCGAGCTCGACGGCGCGTTTGCCGATCCACACGTCGGCGTTGAACAGCTCGTTGTCCGCTCCGACGAGCTTCGGGCCACGGCGTTCTTTGACCCAGTCGATGAACACCTGGTGGATGTCGGTCTGGATCTCGGCCAGCCAGGCGATGTCTTCGGGCTTCTCCGGGAGGAAGGGGTCCAAGCGGGACTTGTTCGTCCCTGCGGTGTGCACGCGGCGCTCCAGCCCGAGCTTCTCGATCGCCTCGGCGAGGCCGAACGAGGAGGACACGACGCCGATCGAGCCGATGACAGTGCCCGAGGACACGAAGATCTCGTCCGCCGCGCAGGCCAGCCAGTAGCCGCCGGAGGCGGCCACGTCCTCGCAGAACGCGAGCACGGGCTTCTCGTGCTTGGCGGAGAGCTGTCGGATCCGGTCCCCGATGAGGGCGGATTGGGCGGGCGAGCCGCCCGGCGAGTTGATCACGAGCGCGACGGCGACCGCGTCGCTGGCGCTGAACGCGTCGGCGAGCGGGGTCTCCAGGTTGTGCGCGTTCAGGGCTCCGCGCCCGAACGGCCCGCCCCCGGGGCGGATGACCCCTTCGAGCCGGACGACGCTGACGGTCTTCGCGCCGGACTTCTTCCGCAGTGCGAGCAGCCCGCCGCCGAAGGGCAGCTTCTTCTCAAGGGCCTTCGGGTCGAAGACCTGCGGGCCAGGTGTCCGCGCCACTGCGCCAGCCATGTCTCTCATGGCTCCCAGCATAGCGATGAGCAATCGCAACATGCCGCCAGCATACAGCACCTCCCCGGCGTTCGGTAGAACAAATTTTCTAAGAAAAACAATCTCCTGTGCTACGATGCGGGCGTGGAGTTCTGCGTCTTCGTGGGCCCGAATTTCGGCGCGACGTACGAAGACCTCGCGCAGGTCGCCCGCCAGGCGGAAGGGCTGGGGTTCGACGGGTACTTCGTCTCGGACCACTACACCGCGTGGGAGGGCGACGGGCTGCCGGGGCCGACGGACGCCTGGACGACCCTCGCCGGGCTTGCGCGCGAGACGTCGCGGCTCCGCCTCGGCACGCTGGTCACGGCGGCGACTTTCCGGCATGTCGGCCCGCTCGCGGTCACGGTGGCCCAAGTCGACGCGATGAGCGGGGGCCGGGTGGAGCTCGGCCTCGGGACGGGCTGGCTGGAGGGGGAGCACGCCGCGTACGGCATCCCGTACCCGCCGCTCGGCGAGCGGTTCGAGCTGCTGGGCGAGACGCTCGACGTGCTGCGGCAGTTCTGGGCCGTCCCGGTCGGCGAGCGGTTCGACTACGAGGGGAGGCGGCTGCGGCTGCGGGGCTCGCCAGGGCTCCCGAAACCAGCGCAGGCCCAAGGGCCGCCGATCATCCTCGGCGGCATCGGCCTGAACAAGACTCCCCGTCTCGCCGCGCTGCACGCGCACGAGTTCAACCTGCCATGGTCTCCCGCGCCGGACGCTGCCGTGATGCGCGGTCGGGTCCGCGAGGTGTGCGAGGAGGCGGGCCGCGACCCCGACAGCATGCGGTTCTCGGTCTCCGTGCAGCTCGGCGTCGGGCGGACCGAAGCCGAGGCCCGCGCGCGGCTGGACCCGGCGAACTACAAACTGGACGTGCTCCCGCCCGCGCATTTCGCGGGGTCCCCGGCGCAGACGGTCGACTGGCTCGGGCAGTACGGGGAGCTCGGGATCGACCGCTTCTACATCCGCAACCCCCCGAAGCCGGGCGTGGCCGAGGGCAACCTCGAGCTCATCGCCGCCGAGGTTTTGCCGCAGCTACGGCGCTGATCCGTTCTTCTCGTCCTCCTGCTTTTGCAACAAGGCGAAGATGTCGTCGGCGAGGTTGTAGTCATGGTATTTGGCTTGGATGCTCCTCCCCTTGAGCAGCAGGCCCATCGCAAATTTGCGAGAGCCTGCGGACACTGCGGGCGAGGACAGGAATTCGTCAGCGGCATCCGCAGGGGAGCCGCTGTATTCGAGTCGTTTGACCGGGCCGGATGTGCGGTACCCCTTGGGGTCTGGATCGGCGAACTCCAATAGATCCTCGGGGATCGCCGTGTCTGGTGAGAGGTTGAAGAAGCCTCCCGTGGCCCACCACTCCTCGTCCACGGGAAGGCCTTCTTCGGCGAGGACTTCAGGAGGAAGCCGGTCCTCGTACAGGACGAAGGCTTCGACGCTGTTCACTGAGATCGCGGTCAGTCTTTGGTGGAATTTCGATTTGTTCGTGTCCGGCAGGCTCGTCACCCCCCAGAAGACTCCTTCGGTTTGATGGGGGGAGATGAGGCTGTTTCGCACGTAGGAGGCTAAAGCCGCAAGGATTTCGGGGTAGTCCGGCCGTGCGGAGAGCTCACGATATTTGCTGGTGGGCTCATGGCGACCTCGGGGAAGTTCGCCCCTGTCGCCTATGTCCAGTGTGTCTCTTTCGCCCCGTAGCCAAGCCTGCAGCGTTTCTGGCTCGATGACGATTTCTAGTCGGGACGAGTCCGAGGGGAGCCCGACGTGGGCTATGTTGCGGAGTTTGGCCCCTTGTGCTTCGAGCTTGGCGATCACCTGTCGTTCGATTCGCTCTAGCTCGGTCTTCTCCAGGTCCAATGGCGAGAATTTGAGTTCGACGATGTCGCCGGATAGCTCCGGTCGAAGCTTCGCTTCCTTTTCCCAGCGGCGTTTATGGTCCGAGAACCGTCCGAGGAGCTTCGTGGTCTGGCCCACGTACTCCATGCCGTCGGCGAAGGTGAGGATATAAACGCCAGACAGCTGCGCGCGGGCTAATGAGGGGAGGACGGCGGAAAGCGAAGCCCCTTCTGGGATCGGGTAACGCTTGAACCTCAACTGGTCCGGAAATCTCCCCGCGCTCGCTCCCTCGCTCACGCCATGATCGTAATTCCGCCGGGGCGGTTTGTCGCGGGTTACGCGCCCTTTGGTCCCAACCCGATCGGGCAGGACACCCCGGTGCCGCCGTGCCCGCAGTATCCGAACGGGTTCTTCGCGAGGTACTGCTGGTGGTCTTCCTCGGCGAGGTAGAAGCCGGAGTCCGTCGCGGACCGGGCTGCCAACGGGCGGATCTCGGTGCTGATCGGTCCGTAGCCCTCGTTGCTGAGCTCGCGCTGGTACGCGTCCCGGCTCTCCTCGGCGAGTTTCTGCTGCTCGGGGGTGGCGGTCAGGATCGCGGAGCGGTACTGCGTCCCGATGTCGGCGCCCTGGCGCATGCCTTGGGTGGGGTCGTGCGACTCCCAGAAGACGGCCAAGAGCTGCTGGTAGGAGGTCTGGTCGGGGTGGAAGGCGACCAGCACGACCTCCGCGTGGCCGGTTCGGCCGGAGCAGACCTGCTTGTAGCCGGGGTTCGCCGTGGTGCCGCCCGCGTAGCCGACCGCCGTGGTGAACACTCCTGGCAGGGACCAGAAGGCCTTCTCGAAGCCCCAGAAGCAGCCGCCGCCGAAGACCGCCGTCACGACGTCCTCGGGCCAAGCGGGATTGCGCGGGCCGTGATCGGAAGGCGCGAGCGGGTCGAGGGGCGCTCCGCCCAGGAAGTTCTTCCCGCCGCGCAGCACGGGGAACGCGCTCCCCGGCAGGGCGTCTTCGGGGGAGATCACGGTCAGTTTCGCGTGCGCCCGCGCATCGGAGAAGAGGCCCATGCGCATATCGTACGCCGATTTCGGCACAGGGATATTCGGCTCGCCGAAGAAAAAAATTCGTACGACCCTCGGTTGCCGGGCCGCTCGGCGAGTGGGGCTAAGTTGGTTCAGGACGAGCGGTGATCCGCGCGCCCAACCACGGGCGCTCTCGTCCGACCTCGACGTCACTCAGTGAGGAGCACAACCATGGCCACCTACAGCCTGCCGGATCTGGACTACGACTACAGCGCGCTTGAGCCGCACATCAGCGGCCAGATCAACGAGATCCACCACACCAAGCACCACGCGGCCTATGTCGCGGGCGCGAACGCCGCGCTGGAGAAGCTGGAGGCCGCGCGCGAGTCCGGCGACCACGCCGCGATCTTCTTGAACGAGAAGAACCTCGCCTTCCACCTCGGCGGCCACACCAACCACTCCATCTGGTGGAAGAACTTGTCCCCCAACGGGGGCGACAAGCCGGTCGGCGACCTCGCCTCGGCGATCGACGACCAGTTCGGCTCGTTCGACAAGTTCCAGGCCCAGTTCTCGGCTGCCGCGAACGGCCTGCAGGGCTCCGGCTGGGCGTGGCTCGGCTACGACGCGATCGGCAAGAAGCTGCTGACCTTCCAGCTTTACGACCAGCAGGCGAACGTCCCGCTCGGGATCGTCCCGCTGCTCGGCGTCGACGTGTGGGAGCACGCGTTCTACCTGCAGTACAAGAACGTGAAGGCCGACTACATCAAGGCCGTCTGGAACGTCGTCAACTGGGAAGACGTCCAGTCTCGCTTCGCGAAGGCGCTCGCGCAGGCGTAACCGCACGCGCGACACGCCACGAAAGCCCTGGTCGGATGCCTCCGACCAGGGCTTTCGGCGTTTAGCACTCAGGGGACCTTGTGTGCTAGCCGGGGTTTCCCGCATCATTCCCAGATGGAAGACCCTGTGGAGATCGCGGCATTCGCCGCAGAAGGCGCGCTGCGCGGGTTCCTCGTCTCCGGGCGGTGGCCGGAGAACACGAAAGAATGGCTGCGCCTGCTGACCATCGCGGTCAAGATGGCGAGCGTGCCGGGGCTCTTGCAGACGACCACGGTGTTCGGGGCGCGGGAGGAGCGCCCCGAGGAGGCCGAGGTCCCCAATGCGGTGGGCCTCCTGGTGGCCGAGGGCTCGTTGCTCGGGAACGGCGCGCTCGTCCCTGGCAGCCTCGCCGAGCTGCGCCCCCCGGCCTTGCTGCTGCTGCATCCTCCGTCGGAGACCACGCCGTCGCTGCCGGAGTGCGAGGGCGCGGCCTCGGGATGTCTGCTGCTGCCGGGCTTGCCGCATCTGGGATTGGAGCACCGTGCGGCGTGGGTGGAGGCGGGCCGGGACGGCTCGGTCACCTCGATCGTCAGCAGGACGGGGGAGCGGGCGCTCGACGACCCGGACGCGGCCGTGCTCGCTATGCTCTTAGCGGCCTGAGAGCGAAGGGACGGGCATGCCTGGATCGAAGAGAGCCGCGCGCCGCGCCGCGCTCGTTTTGTCCGCGTTGTTCGCCGTGGCCGGTTCTGCCCAGGTCGCGTCGGCCGATCCCGATGTTCCGCAGGGCTGCCTGGTGCTGGCGTTGGCGACGAAGCGGTTCGAGGACCTCAACGACAAAGTCAAGGGCCTCGACGGCCAGGCGGGCTCGGCGGAGCAAGTCCGGGCGAACGTCCGTGGGCAAGTGGCGCTGTGGCGGCAGATGCGAGATCTGTTCGGCGAGGCGGCGCGGAACATCGCCGACGCGCCGGAGCTCGCCGAGGCGACGAAAGAGAACGGGGAAGCCATCGGGCAGTACGCGGACGCGGTGGAGGAGCTCCTCCCGCACAGCAAGGAGAATCCTCCTTCGGCAGAATTGAAAGCCCGGTTCGAATCGGCCGGGCAGCGCAAGGGGGACGCGGGCGCGGCGATGACCGACGCGGCGCGAAGGGTGTGCGCACAACAATAGAATTCGTGCGCGCAGCTCGGGGGAATTCATTAGGAGAATTCTTATTCTGGCTGGTGGGAAGAGCATTGGGCGGAATCGCGGCAATTTTTTCAACGAGGCTTTGAATTATATTTTTCGGCTCGCCGAATTCTAGCTTTATCGTATTCCGAATTCATAATGCGCGTTGCATTTGTCGAATCCCGTCATTATAGTTTTGGGGTGCGAGAAATTCTTGAGGCTTTCCTCCTTTCCTTCGGCGTGGTGTTCCTCGCCGAGTTGGGGGACAAGTCGCAGCTGCTCGCATTGCTCTTCGCGACGCGGATGCGCCCGTGGCTGGTCGTCGTCGGGATCACCGTGGCCTCGGGGGTGGTGCACCTCGTCTCGGTCGGGGCGGGCCGCTATGTCGGCGACGCGCTCGACCCCCGGCTCACCACGGTGTTCGCGGGCGCGGCGCTGATCGGCTGCGGCCTGTGGGGGCTGCGGGAGCGGTTCGCGGCGGGGGAGGGGGCTATGGAGATCTCCGCCGCCCCTCCTGGCAGGCTGGCTTCCATCGCCACGGTCGTCTCCGCGTTCCTCCTCGCGGAGCTGGGCGACAAGACGATGTTCGCGACGGTCGCGCTCGGGGCTCGGCACTCGTTCCTCGGCGTGTGGCTCGGCTCGACAGCGGGCATGGTCGCCGCGGACGCGCTCGCGATCGTCTTGGGCCTTGGCCTCGCCAAGCGGATCCCGTACGGGAAGCTCATGGCGTGGGCGAACGTGATGTTCCTCGCGCTCGGTGGCTGGTTCCTCGCGGACGGGCTCTGGCAGTTCGCCCCCGCGCTGGCGCTGGCGCTGGTCGCGGTGCTGATCGTCGGCGGGATCGCCTTGTTCTGGCTCTTCCGGAGGAGAAATCGAGAGCTGCTAGGCTCACATCGATAACCCGAATGTGAGCTACGAAGGAGCAAAAATATGGAGATCGCTGGGGCTTCGGTACTGGTGACAGGTGGGGCCTCCGGGCTCGGCGCGGCGACGGCGCGCAAGTTCGCGCAGGCGGGGGCGCAGGTCTTCGGTTTGGACCTCAAAGCGTCGATCGACAAGGCCGAGCGCGTGGAGAACGTGAGCCTGTTGGAGGCCGACGTCACCGACGAGGCGAGCGTACAGGCGGCGATCTCGACCATTGAAAGCTCCGCTCCGCCGCTGCGCGCGGTGGTGAACTGCGCGGGCGTCGGCTGGGCGGCCCGCATCCTCGGCAAGGAGGGCCCGCACCCGCTGGACCTCTTCCGCAAGGTCATCGAGGTCAACCTCGTCGGCACCTTCAACGTGCTGCGGCTCGGGGCGCAGTCGATCGCCAAGAACGAGCCGGTGGACGCTGACGGCCAGCGCGGCGTGGTCATCAACACCGCGTCGGTCGCCGCGTTCGAGGGCCAGATCGGCCAGGCCGCGTACGCCGCCTCGAAGGGCGGGGTGCACGCCCTGACCATCAGCGCCGCCCGCGACCTCGCGCGCAGCGGGATCCGTGTGGTCACCATCGCGCCGGGGACGATCGAGACCCCGATGCTCGCGGGCGTGACGGAGGACTTCAAGAAGACCCTCGGCGAGTCGGTGGTCTTCCCGCAGCGCCTCGGCAAGCCCGACGAGTACGCCGCGCTCGCCGCGTTCATCGTCAGCCACGACTACATCAACGGCGAGACCATCCGCATGGACGGCAGCATCCGCATGGCTCCGCGCTGAGCTCTCTCGAACCCTGTTCTCCGGGGCGGGCCGCTTCTGCGGCCCGCCCCGGAGCTCGTTCGGGCGCGATGTTTCTTCGATCCGGCGCTTATGTGTTTTGGGTGAGTTCCCGGACCGCGTCGAGGGCGGCGGCGATGCCGGGGTCGGAGGTGAAGGGCTTCGCGATCTCTTGCGCGCGTCGTGATGCGGTGTCGCGCGCTTCTTGGATCGTTTGGAGCAGGAGGTTGGCGAGGCTGGTCTCGCCGAGCTGGAGGGCTTGGGGGGATAGGCGGATGTCCGTCACCCGGCCTTGGGCGTCGACGTTCACGCCGACTTCGCCTTTCGCGGAGGACGCGCGCACATCGAGGGCGGCGATCGCTGTTTGGAGGGCTGTGGCTTTGCGCCGCAGTTCTGAGAGGTGCTCTAACTGCTGCCGGTCCTGCTCGTCGGGGTCGGTCATATCTGTTCCTGGTTCGTGGAGGGTACGGGCTGAGGGCGGGTCTATTCGTCGTAGAAACCGATCTGGTAGTCGACGGCGTCGTCGAACGAGAATTTTCCGTCGGCATACGTGGCAAGCTCTTCGAGCGCGCTCCTGCTCGGAATGTCGTAGCCGTAGTAGATGTCTGGATCGTCTTCGGGGAGCCCGAGGATCCGTCGTACCGTCGCGTCAGCGATGGAGGAAAGCGCGAATTCGTAAGCTAGGGACTCGGTTGTTTTGTCAAATGCCTCGAGGTACCACATCTATTTCTCCACAGTCCTGCCGGGAACTGGCTTGCCCACTCGCTCTCCAGTTTTGGGATTGAACTCGCCCTCGTGAGTTTTTCCGTCCTTACTGTATCTCTCGACCGTGCCTTTCTTCGAGTCCCATTCGTAGATCTTACCTTTCCCGTCCTTCCATCGCGGGCGAAGAGAACCGCCCCCCTGAACAGGTGTTTTTTTCTTATCTGGCTTCGCGTCCGGGAAACCGTCGAGTGTTTTCGGCGCTGGTTTCGGTTCGTGCATGCCGCTGCGTGGGTTGCTCCCGGCGGCTGTGGCCATGTAGGCGGTCGCGGTGGAGTTGAGGAGGTCGTCGAGCGCGTGGCTGACGCCGCCGATGGCGCCGCCGACGACAGTGCCGATGATCGCACTGTCCGCGATGACAGCCGCGTCGAGCGTGATGAGGAACGGGAGGATCTCGGCCGCCGCTGCTGCGGCGACCGCCCCGCCGCCGAGCGAGGCTCCTTCCGCGCCGCCGCCGATCCCACCGGCCACGGTTCCGCCTCCCGGCTCGACGACGGTGCCTGCGACGATGCCGACGATGCCGCCGACGACTAAGCCTATGCCTGCGCAGATGGCAACGGTCTTGAGGGCGCTGCGGATCTTGTTCTGAGTGTCCTCGACATCCTTCGCGAAGCGGTCGCAGCCGCTCGCGAGCTTCTCGTACAGCGAGGCGGTGTCGTCGACGCTGAACGAGACGAGGTCGACTTGTGTCGTCGCTTGGTCGATTTCGGGGGACTCTTGCTCGGAGATCTCTGTGCCCGCCGTGCATGTGGCGGTGCTGGTGGCGCGCAGGCTGCTCGCGGCGGCCCGCCACGCCGTTCCGAGGGCGCGGAGCTTGTCGGGATCGCCGTCGGGCCAGTCGTGCCCGGTGAGCAAGGGCGCGACGATCGACCATCCGGTCGGGGCGTCGATCCCCTGCCCGTAGGCGCCTCGGAACGTGGGCGTCGCGTAGTGGCCGACGTTCGCGGGCGCGGAGACGCTCGCGCCGGGCGGCGTCTTGGCCGCGCTCTCCGCGTTCTGGTGGTTCACCGCAGTGTGCGCGAGCAGGTCGTGCATCTTCCCGTAGGCGTTGGCGATGTTCGCGCCCGCCTTGACGGCCTCCGATGCGGCGGGGTCGTAATCCTTCGTGAACTTTTTGGCGATGTCGCACTTCCCGGCGCATCCCCAGTCCTGGTCAAGGGTGCTGGCGAGGGCGCTGATCGCTTTGCTGTCGGAGTCGTGCGCGGTGCTGTAGGTCCCGGCGGCACGGGAGAGCACGTTCCAGTCGACGGCGATCGGCGCGGTCACGGCCACATCCCGACGTTGTGGGCGATGTTGCCGGAGTAGACTTCATGCGCGTTGCTGACGTTCGTCTTCAGTTCTGTCAGCGCCTCGCGCATCTCGCGGGCCCCTTTCATCCAGGCTTGGTGCTTGGCCTCGTGCTGGGCCTTCGCGTCCCCGTGCCAGTGGACGCCGAGCGAGGCGACCTCGCGGTCCACCGACGCGAGGTGCTCGTCGACCCGTTTCCCGGTGGCCTCTGCCTCTTCGACCAGTTCGAGGATCTGTTGCAGATCCGCCTTGTAGCTTGACATGTCCGCCTTCCTAGAAATTGAACGAGCCGAGCTGGTCGGCCTGGTCTTGGTCCTCGGTCGTGTAGCTGTTCGCGGCCTCGTGCAGCAGCGTGGAGTCCTCGCTCAATGCCGAGGCCACTCGTTTCGCCGCGTCCGTCCATTCCTCCCAGGCGCTCGCGTGGGAGCGCGACGCCGCCCCCAGCCAGCCGGAGTCTGTCAACTCGGACATCTTCTTGGACAGTTTCTCCACCTCGTTCCACAACTCGTCGGCCCAGGAGGATTCCTGGGCCGCGACCGCGCGGATCCGCGCGGGGTCGGCTTGCAATGCCATCCGGTGTCCTTGCCCTCAATAGATTAGCTCCCGCAACTTCGGGTACTTCTAGGTATTATAACGCGGGGCGGTGTCGAACTCTGGCCTGGGCATTCGATCAGTCGGGACTATCGCGCGAAACACAGTGCGCTAATAGCCGCATGGACAGCGGCATCCGTATGGTTCCGCGCGCCCGCGAAGCCGGAAAGAGGCTATCGTTGCCTGCATGGGCATACGGGTCGTCAAACTCGGCGAGCACATCGGAGCCAGGATTGACGGCTTCCGGCTCGGCGGCGGTCTCGACCCGCAGGCCACCGCAGAGATCAACGCGGCGCTGCTCGAGCACAAGGTGGTCTTCTTCCGCGAGCAGCACGGCCTCGACGACGAGGGCCACAGCGCCTTCGCGCAGAGCCTCGGCGACCCCGCTGGCGCGCATCTCCACGACCCCGCCGCCAAGGTCTCGGCCATCGACAGCGAGTACGGCGGCAAGGCGAATTGGTGGCACACCGACATCACGTTCGCCGACCGGCCGCCGAAGGCCGCGATCCTGCGCGCGGTCGACCTTCCCGATTTCGGCGGCGCCACGCTGTGGGCGAACACGGCTGCCGCGTATCAGCAGCTGCCGGGCCCGCTGCGCCAGCTCGCGGACAGTCTTTGGGCCGTCCACGACAACTCCGCGTTCATCACCGACCTCAGCCCCGAGCAACGCGCGGCGGCGGAGCAGCATCCGAACACCGCGCAGTTCTACGCCCAGCTGACCGCCGTCCCCATCGCGGCCGAGCATCCCGTGGTCCGAGTGCATCCGGAGACGGGCGAGCCTTCGTTGTTGCTCGGCGTCTACGCGCGGCGCGTCCTCGGCGTGGACGAGTCGGAGTCGAGGGCGCTGATCCAGATGTTCCAAAACCGGATCACCCGCCCCGAGCTGACGATTCGATGGGACTGGAAGCCGGGCGACGTCGTGATCTGGGACAACCGCGCCACGCAGCACTACGCCGTGTCCGACTACGGCGGCCAGCGCAGGCTCATGCGCCGCGTCGTCCTCGGCGGCGACGTCCCCGTCGGCCTGACGGGCGAACGCAGCCGCCTCGTCGCGGGCGGCGGCTCGGGCCTGCTCCGCCGTTAGCCTCGGGACCGGCGCGGGGCGGTCGGCGCCATCCGCATGCCGCGCCCTGTCGGCCCACGGTATGCTGAGCTGGTCAGCGAAAGTTTTCAAGCTGGAATAAAGCAACGGAGGTCGGCCCAGGTGGCGATATTCGGCGACAAACGCAAACGGGCCGCGCTCCGCGCGCAGTCACGCGCGGAGCGGGTGGAACGACTCCTCGCATCGGCGCTCGAGTCTGTGGGCGAAACCGTCCCGCATAGCAAGAAGATCGCGCAACTGCACGCGAAGACCTCGAAGCGCCACGACCAGGCCGCTGTGCGGCTGGCCGAGCTGGAGCTCGCGAAGACGCAAGAAGGCAGGCTCTTGTCCACGAAAAAGGTCAAACGTCTGCTGTCCGTCGCGCGCCTGCTGACCCCGGTGGCGGTGCCCCTCGCGTACCGCGCGGCGACCGGGGCCCGCGAGCTCTACGACAACTACCAGGCGAACAAGGCGCAGCAGCTCGCGTCGCCGCAGCCGTCCCGCGCGGACCGGCTCGCGGCGTTGTCCGAGCGGATCGAGTCGACCCGCTCGGACGCTGCCGCGCTCGTCGCGAAGTCGCCGGGCGACGCGGCCCTCAAGGAGTTCAGCGCCCACGCCGAGGAGCGCCTGAAGGAGCTCTCCGAAGCGGTGACGACCGCCCGGCGGCTTTCCGCGCCCCGAAGGGTCAGCGCGCAACGGAACATCGTCCGTGAGCTGGACGAGCTCGACACGAAGCTTTTGGAGTTCCGGAACGTACGGCTGTGACCCCGCCCCAGGCGCGCCGCAAGAAGCTTGCGGCGCGAGTCGCTGCGGCCTGCGCGGCGGTGGTCGCGGTCGGCTCGCTCGCCGTCGCGGCTGGTCCGCAGCAGCAGCTGGCCCGTGGCGCTGGTCCTGCCCAGCAGGCCCTCCCCGGACAAGAGCACGGGCAAGACCAGGTCTCTGAGTACTTCTTCGGCGGCAAGCTCGACGACTACGGGCTCTCCCTCGACGTGAAGATGCGGCGCAAGCTGCTCGTGCTGCGCGCGCACCGGCGGCTCAACCCGTGCGGTGTGGTGGATCCGGTGAAGCTGGTCGCCGCCGACCCGTCCTTCCAGCGGTTCGGCGTCGACGGCGACCTCTCCGCGTGCTCGCTCTTTTTTGAAGGGGGCAGAGCCGAGGGGGACGGGCCGTCCGAGGTGACTGTGAAGGTCTCGCAGAACCCGCCGACCATGCGGGAGGTGGCGCGGTTCGCGGTGGGGTCGGTCGTGGTGCGCCAGCACGCCCCGGCCGAGCCCGGCACCTGCTTGTACGCCTTCGACCTCGGCGTCGCGCAGCTGCCTGCGGCGCCGGAGCGCCTCGCCGACTTCCAGGCCCAGATCACCGCGCCGGAGGAGTCGGGCGACGACCCCTGCGCCCGAGGGCATGCGGTCGCTGCCTCGGCGGCCGCGCGGGTGTCGTCGAAAGGCGCGCCGCAATGGTCGCCGACCGACCCGGTCGCACGGGTGGCCGAAGCGGATCCGTGCCTTCCCGCGCGGAAAGCGGCTGGCGTGGCGGGCCTGTCGGACGCGGATGTCGGGACGCATTGGTGCGCCTTTTTGATTCGGCCGAGCGCCAAGGCCGAGCCCGTGCTGGTCAAGCTGAGCGCGCAACTGCGCCCGGCGGCGTTCGCGAACCAGCAGAGCGACTCGTGGAACCTCACCGAGACCCAGACCACGGAGCGCGGCGACACGATGCTGGTGGTGTACAGCGGCGCGTTCGACCCCGCGACGAAGTCCTACCGGCCCTCCTCGGACAAGCAGCACTGCGCCGTCTACCTCATGGCGAAAGACCCGCTGCTGCCGAGGACGGTGGACGCGAGCGAGGTGGACGAGTCCGAGACCAGGCTGCCTGTGGTGGCGGTCGAGGGCGACCAGGCGCCGTGCTCGGTCAACCGGGACGTCGCGGCCGCCTGGGCGGCGCAGCTGCGCTGAGCCTGCCGCGCCGGGTTCAGTGCTCGCTGAGCAGCTGCGCGCACCGCAGCAGCCCGATATGCGAGTACGCCTGCGGGTGGTTGCCGAGCGCGCGCTCCGCGACGGGGTCGTACTCCTCGCTGAGCAGGCCGGTCGGCCCTGCGGAGCGCACCAGCTGGTCGAACAGCGCCTCGGCCGACCCGCGCCTGCCCACGAGCAGGTACGCCTCCACCAGCCAGGCCGCGCAGAGGTGGAAGCCGCCCTCGCCGCCGGGCAGCCCGTCGTCGTGGTGGTAGCGGTACACCGTCGCGCCGCTGCGCAATTCGGTCTCGGTCGCGACGACCGTCGCCTTGAACCGCTCGTCCTTCGGGTCCAAGAGGCCCGACAGCCCGATGTGCAGTGTCGCCGCGTCCAGGTCCGTGCCGTCGTAGGCCGCGGTGTAGGACTTGGCGGTCTCGTTCCAGCCCTCGCGGAGCACCTCTTCGCGGATCAGGTTGCGCAGCAGCAGCCATTCGCGGGCCGCTTTGCGCCCGTGCTGCTCGGCGAGCGCGATCGCCCGGTCCACCGTCACCCAGCACATCACCTTGGAGTACACGTGGTGGCGGGGGTTGCCCCGGATCTCCCAGATCCCGTTGTCGGGCTCGCGCCAGCGTTTCTCGACGGCGGACACCATCGCGACGACGAGCTCCCATTCCGCGTCGGTGAGCGACTCCTGGCCGGGATCCGCCGCTGTCCGCGCCGAGGCGAGCGCGGCGATGAGCTCCACGACGGGGCCGAACACGTCGAGCTGGACCTGGTGGTCCGCCGCGTTCCCGATGCGGACGGGCCGCGAGCCCGCGTACCCCGGCAGGGTGTCGATCACCGCTTCGGCGGGGATCGGGCCGCCCTGGATGGTGTACAGCGGGTGCAGGCGCTCCGGGCACACGACGCTCTCCAGGACTCGGTGCAGCCAGGCGAGGTACCCCTCGGCCTCGGCGAAGGAGCCGAGCGAGACCAGCGCGGACGCGGTCATCGCGGCGTCGCGCAGCCAGCAGTAGCGGTAGTCCCAGTTGCGGACCCCGCCCATCTCTTCGGGCAGCGACGTCGTCGCGGCGGCGAGGATCGCCCCGCTGTCCGCGTGCACCAGGCCCCGCAGGGTGAGGGCGGAGCGTTTCATGAGGTCGGGCTTCACCGGCGGCAGCTTCAGGCTGGCAGCCCAGTCCCGCCAGTACCGCTCCGCCTCGTCCCGCCGCTGCGGCTCCGGGACCGGGTGCGGGCCGAGGTCGTCGGAGCCGCAGCGCAGTTCGAGCACCACGGGGCCCGCCGAGGGGTCCACTTCCGCGTGCGCGGTCGGCTGCGGGCCGTCCTCGTCCACCGTCCACACGACGCCGGGGGAGCGCAGCACGATCGGGTCGTTGGTGCCATGGACCCGGAGCCCGTCCTCCTCGACCTGCAGCGAGATGCGGGCGTTGCCGAAGTCCGGGCGGGGCGCGAAGCGCACGACCGCTTTCGCGGAGCCCTCGACGACCCTGGTCAAGTCGGTGCGGCCCTGCGGCGACCCGTGTTCGAGGTAGTCGGTGACCTGCAGCGAGGCCCATCGGGTCTGCACGGTCATCGTGCCGTCGACGTAGCGCTGCGAGAGCGGCAACGAGGGCCGGGCGGGCCCGACGCTGAAGTGTCCGGCTTCCGCTCCGCCCAGCAGGTGCGCGAACACGGCGCCGGAGTCCGGCTCCGGGTGGCACAGCCACGTCACGGTCGCGTCCGGGGCGATGAGGCCGACGGTGCGCGGACTCGCGAGCATGGTGAGCCGCTCGATCGGGCTGGCGTGGTCGCCGCGCAGCCAGATCTTGCGCTCCTCGCTGAGGAAGGCGAGCGCGGTGGCGACGTCTGCGGGGTCTTTCACCCGGTATTTCGCGGCGGTCGCCGCGTCGCCGACCTTCACACCGACGTCCGGGCCGTGCAGCCGCACGAAGGCCCGCTCGTCGGTGACGTCGTCGCCGAGGAACACGGCGGCCGTCGCGCCGACCTGGTGGCGCAGGATGTCGAGCGCCTCGCCCTTGTCGGTGTGGATGACGGACAGCTCGATCACCGCTTTGCCCTCGGTGACGCTCACGCCCTCCCAGGCCGCCGCGCCTTGGCGCACCGACTCCAGCGCGGCTTCCGCGGCCTCGGGCTCCATGCCCCGGACGTGGAACGCGGCGCTGGCGGGCTTGCGCTCGATCCGGGCCTGCGGCTGCTCCTCGTGGATGATCCGCTCGAACTCGGCGACGACCCGGCCCAGCAGCGCGCGCGACTCGTCGTCGATGGCGTTGACGAAGCCGATGTCGAATTCGGAGCCGTGGCTGCCGACCAAGTACACCTCGGCGGGCATGCGGGAGAGCGTGGCCAAGTCGCGCAGCGCCCGGCCAGAGATCAACGCGCCGGTGGTCGCGGGCAGCTCGGCGAGGGAGCGCAGCGCCCGAGCCGCCTCCGGCAAGGGCCGCGCGTCCTCCGGGCGCAGCACGATCGGAGCCATCGTGCCGTCGTAGTCGCAGGCCACCAGGAGCCGTGGGGTGCGGGCCACGGCGAGCAGCGCTTTGCGCAACTCCGCGGGGAGGTCTTGGGCGGTCATGCGAACACGGTACTAGAGCCGCGCGGCCTCGTCAGAGGTTCACTCCCCGCTTCGACGGCGTTCACGGAGCGGCGGGCCGGTCGATGGCCCGCACTTCGCCCGGAAAGCTCCACTCCGTGCGGCCGAGGCGGGTCAGCGGCGCCAGGTCGGGGAAGGACGGCAGGCCGTCTTCGGCGAGGACATCGGGGTCCGCCGAGACGCACAGCACGTCGCCGAGCACGAGGAAGCTGCCCTCGACCGGGATGATCTCGCGCAACGAGCATTCGATGGCGAGCGGCGACTGTGAGACGCGCGGCACGTCCACCCGCTCGCTCGGCTCGTCCGTGAGGCCGACCGCTTCGAACTCGCTCACCTCCGCGTCGAAGGGCGCGGAGGTGGCGTTGATCTTCTCGAAAAGCGGCTCGGCCGCGAGGTTGATGACGAATTGCTTCGTCTCGCGGATGTTGCGCAGGCTGTCCTTCTCGCCGTTCGAGCTGAACAGCACCACCGGGGGCATGCCGCTGACGACGGTGAAAAAGCTGTACGGGGCCAGGTTCGGCGTCCCTGCCGCGCTGCGGGAGGAGACCCAGGCGATGGGCCTTGGCACCACGGAGGCCGTGAGCACGCCGTAGAAGTAGGCCGGGTTGTCGTCTTTGGGGAGCAGGACGGTGCGCATGGCCCCCATTGTGCCAAAACGGGCCGGACCGCGCCCCGATGCGAGGTCGGTCACGCCTGGGACCGTGTCGCGGCGAACGCTGCGATACGCGCGAGCGCGTCGCAGGTGTGGAATTGGGCCGTGACCGAGGTCCCGGAGACGCGAATCGCCGAGACGCGCGCCTCGTCGTCGAGGGAGGCCCGGCCGTCGAGCTGGGCCAGTGCGAGCGGTGGACCGGGCAGTATGGCGTAGACGTCGCGGCAATCGGACCGCTTGTTCTTCGCAGGAGCTGTGCGGACCTCTATCCCGTCGATGGCCCTCGCGGGCCAGGAGGCCTGCTCGCGCGGGGCGACGAGCACGAACGTGATGCGGATTTCGTGCTCCGAGGGGAAGTCGATGAAGCTGCAGGACGGGGCCCGTCCGTCGCGCCTGCGGGGTTCGACGGTCCGTCGGCTCAGCTGGAAGCTCCCGAGGCCGCAAGGATTGGCGAGCGCGAGCCTGCTCGGGCTGCTCTTGTCGCGGCGGGGGAGGCCCTGCTCCGATTCGGCTTTCGCCGCGACGACAATGGCCTGGGCCCGTCCACAGTCGTCCGAGGCGTCGGACGACTCGACCGCTAAATACGCCTGGTTCGCCGGATCAATGGCAGGCGCTTGGGGCTGGTCGGAGAGATCGAGCGGGATTGCCGCGAGACACGACTCGCTCGTCGGCGCGGCGACGAGCAAGTCGCCCTCTTTCTTCGCGTCTTCCAGGTCGGGCATGTCGCTTCTTTTGGCGACGAAGAGGTCGTCTTCGTCGTCAGGGCCGCCGGGCTTTGCGGCAGAGCTGAAGAGCCTGCAACTGGAGAAGTCTCGGGAATGCTCGCCTGCTGTGTTGCTGTAATAGCCCCATGCGCGCAGGTCGGGGATGGCTCGCGAGATCGCGACGGGGTCGACCAGCCCGCAGATGTCGATACGGCGGATCGCCCGGTCGACGAGGCGGATGGCGGCGCTCCCGTGCATATTCCCGGTGAGCCTGCCTGAGAAGAAATATGGGTCGGGTGGCGGGCCCGCGTCGTCCGACGCGCTCTCGGAGCCGCATCCGGCGAGCAGCGCGAGCGCCGCGACAACAGCGCCGCCCCTGACGATGAGCTCCCGCACACGCCGAGCGTAGGAGACGGCGATGAACGGGGGATGGTCTCCGTTTGAACGCGGCTCGTCCCGCGACCGTCGAGAACGCGGAGGCCGGTTGTGCCGCTAGGAGCGAACCTTCGGCCAGCCCAGCGCCGCCGGGGCCCCGGCGGGCACCTGCGGGTTCTTCGGGGCGACGGGCTCAAGGCGCTGGTAGGGCTGGCCCTGTGCGGGGCGCAGGTCCGCCTCGCCCTTGTTCGGCCACAGGGAGGCGGCGCGCTCGGCCTGCGCGGTGATCGACAGCGAGGGGTTCACGCCGAGGTTCGCGGAGACCGCCGCCCCGTCCGTCACGAACAGGGTCGGGTAGCCCCAGGCGCGGTGGTACGGGTCGATGACGCCCTTCTCCGAGGAGTCCGAGATCGGCGCGCCGCCGATGAAGTGCGCGGTCATCGTGAGGTTGAAGACGTCGGGCCACGTGCCGAAGGGCCTGCCGCCGATCTTCTCGGCGATGCGCCGCGCGGCCTCGTTGCCCTTGGGGATCCATGTCGGGTTGGGCTCGCCGTGGCCCTGCTTGGACGAGAGTTTGAGACGCCCGAACAGGCCGCGCTTGACGAAGGTGGTGAGCGAGTTGTCCAGGGTCTGCATGACGAGCACGATGATCGTCCGCTCGCTCATCCGGCGCAGCTTGAGCACCATCAGCTGGGGCCTCGGGTCGCGGATCAGCTCGCGAAGGTACGTGGCCCAGCGCGGCCCCTTGCCGTCGCCGTCGGTCAGCAGGGCGCCGAGCGCGAACATCGCGTTCGCGCCCCTGCCGTAGCGGACGGGCTCGATGTGGGTGTTCGGCTCGGGGTGGAACGAGGAGGTGATGGCGACGCCCTGGCTGAGGTTGTCGTCCTCGTCCACCTTGGGCCGGGCCGCGCCGAGGATGGACTCGGAGTTGCTCCGGGTGAGCTGGCCGAGACGGTCGGACAGCTTGGGCAGCACGCCCTCGGCCTTCATCTTGTGCAGCAGTTGCTGCGAGCCCCAGGTGCCCGCCGCGACCACGACGTTGCGCGCGGTGAAGACCTGCTTGCCCTTGCCGAACCAGGCGCCGGGGTGGCGGGTGCGCACTTCCCAGGAGCCGTCCGGCAGCTGGCGCACTTCGCGGACCTCGGTGAGGGGGAAGACCTTCGCGCCTGCCTTTTCTGCGAGGGCGAGGTAGTTCTTGACCAGAGTGTTCTTCGCGCCGACCCGGCAGCCGGTCATGCAGGAGCCGCATTCGGTGCAGCCGGTCCGCTCGGGGCCCGCGCCGCCGAAGAAGGGGTCGGGGACGGCGACGCCGGGTTTGTCGAAGAACACCCCGACCGGGGTGGCGACGAAGGTGTCGCCGACGCCCATGTCCTCGGCCACTTCCTTCATGATCCGGTCCGAATGCGTCGGCTTGGGGTTTGTCACGACGCCGAGCATCTTCTGCGCCTGCGCGTAATGCGGGGCCAGCTCGGACTTCCAGTCGGTGATGTGCGCCCATTGCGGGTCGTTGAAGAAGGTGTCGTTCGGGATGTAGAGGGTGTTGGCGTAGTTCAGCGAGCCGCCGCCAACGCCCGCTCCCGCGAGCACGGTGCAGTCGGGCAGGAAGTGGATGCGCTGCATGCCGAAGGCGCCGAGCTTGGGGGCCCACAGGAACTTGCGCACGTTCCAGTTGGTCTTGGGGAGCTCCTCGTCGGTGAACCGCCTGCCCGCTTCGAGGACGGCCACGCTGTAGCCCTTCTCGGCGAGGCGCAGCGCGGTGACGCTGCCCCCGAATCCGGAACCGATGACGAGGACGTCGAAGTCGAGTGCGGTCATGCTGGTGGCCTGCTTTCAAGCACAAGGAACGATGTGGGGCTGTGTTGTCGAAATTACACCAAACCGGCAATGTGCCTTGACATGAGGGTGGCCTTTGTCAAACGCGGACGGAGAGGCCGACCTTCTGGAATTCCTTGATGTCGCTGTAGCCGGATTTGGCCATCGCGCGACGCAGCCCGCCGACCAGGTTCGTCGTGCCGAACGGGTCTTCCGAGGGGCCGAAGAGGACGTGTTCGAGGGTGGGCCGGTCCTCGTCCTCCGCGACGTCGACCGGAGCGACCGCGCCTCGGGGCACCGAGGGGTGCGCCACTGCGGAGGGCCAGTACCAGCCCTGCCCGGGCGCCTCGGCTGCCGCCGCGAACGGGACTCCGAGCATGGCCGCGTCGGCCCCGCAGGCGATGGCCTTGGCGAGCTGGCCGGAGCTGATGATGTCGCCGTCCGCGATGACGTGGACGTAGCGCCCGCCGGTCTCGTCGAGGTAGTCGCGCCGCGCGGCGGCCGCGTCCGCGATGGCGGTCGCCATCGGCACGCCGATGCCGAGGACGTCCTCGCTCGTGGTCACGCCCTCGGTGGAGCCGTAGCCGACGATCACGCCCGCGGCCCCGGTGCGCATGAGGTGCAGCGCGGTGCGGTAGTCGCTCACCCCGCCCGCGATGACGGGGACGTCGAGCTCCCCGATGAACGTCTTGAGGTTGATCGGCTCCGCCGCGTCCTGCGTGACGTGCTCGGCGGAGATGATCGTGCCTTGGATGACCAGGAGGTCGATCCCCGCCTCCAGCAGGACGGGGGTGAGCTCCCTCGCGTGCTGCGGGCTGACGCGCACGGCGGTGGTGGCCCCGGAGTCCTTGACGGTCCGCACAGCGGCGGCCAGCAGCTCGTGCCGGATCGGCGCGCTGTGGAGCTCTTGGAGCAGCCGCACGGCCTTGCGCGGGTCCGCGTCGCCGCCCGCGACCTCGGCCACCTGCGCCAAGAGGCTTTCCACGTCCTGGTGGCGCGCCCAGAGGCCCTCGCCGTTGAGCACCCCGAGCCCGCCGAGCTTGCCGAGCTGGGCCGCGGTCGACGGGGAGACGACGGCGTCCGTGGGGTGCGCGACGAGCGGGAAATCGAACGCGTAGGCGTCGAGCCGCCACGACGTGGACACGTGCTTTGACGAGCGGGTCCTGCGGGAAGGGACGATGCTGATGTCGTCGAGCTGGTAGGTTCGGCGCGCTGTTCGGCCCTTGCCGATCTCGACGAGTTGGTCCATAGCCGAGCAGTTTACCCGCAGGCCGGGCGTGTCTTATCTTTGCGCGTAGTTCGGGGCTTCCGCAGTCATCGTGATGTCGTGCGGGTGGCTCTCGCGAAGGCCTGCGGGGGTGATCCGGACGAACTTCGCCTGCTGGAGCTGTTCGATGCTGGTCGCCCCGGTGTAGCCCATCGCGGCCCGCAGCCCGCCGGTCAGCTGGTGGATGACGCTGGGCAGCGGGCCCTTGAACGGCACTCGGCCCTCGACGCCTTCCGGAACGAGCTTGTCCTCGGCGAGCTCGTCGTCTTGGAAGTAGCGGTCGCGGGAGTAGGACTTGGCCTTGCCCCGGCTCGACATGGCGCCGAGCGAGCCCATGCCCCGGTAGCTCTTGTACTGCTTGCCGCCGACGAAGATGACTTCGCCGGGGGACTCGCTGGTGCCCGCGAGGAGGGAGCCGACCATGACCGTGGAGGCTCCGGCGGCGAGGGCTTTGGCGATGTCGCCGGAGGATTGCAGCCCGCCGTCGGCGATCACCGGGACCCCTGCGGCCCGGCAGGCCGCGGCGGCTTCGAGGATCGCAGTGATCTGCGGCGCGCCGACGCCTGCGACCACGCGCGTGGTGCAGATGGAGCCGGGGCCGACGCCGACCTTCACCGCTTTGGCTCCTGCGGCGACGAGCGCTGCGGCGGCTTCGCGGGTCGCGACGTTCCCGCCGACGATCTCGACGCGGTCGCCCAGCTCGGCGACGAGCTTCGAGACCATTTCGAGCACTTTCCGGCTGTGCCCGTGCGCGGTGTCGACGAAGAGCACGTCCACGCCCGCGTCGGCGAGGGACATGGCCCGCTCCCACGCCTCGTCGCCGACGCCGACGGCGGCGCCGACGAGCAGCCGCCCGTCCTCGTCCTTGGTGGCGTTGGGGTATTGCTCGGTTTTCGCGAAGTCTTTGACCGTGATGAGCCCGGTGAGGGAGCCGTCGCCCGAGACGACGGGCAGCTTCTCGATCTTGTGCCTGCGCAGGATGCCGAGGGCTGCCGCCGCTGTGACCCCCTGCGGCGCGGTGACCAGCGGCTGCTTGGTCATCACTTCGGCGACGGTCCGGTCGAGGTCCACCTCGAAGCGCATGTCCCGGTTGGTGATGATGCCGACGAGGTGGCCGTCCTCGGAGACGACCGGCAGGCCGCTGATCCGGTACCGGGCGCACAGCGCGTCCACTTCGGCGAGGGTCATGTCGGGGCGGCACGTCACGGGGTCGGTGACCATGCCCGCCTCGGAGCGTTTCACTGTCTCCACCGCTTGCGTCTGCTCGGCGATCGAGAGGTTGCGGTGCAGCACGCCGAGTCCGCCCGCTCGGGCCATGGCGATGGCCATCCGGGCCTCGGTCACCGTGTCCATCGCGGAGCTGACGAGCGGCACTTTCAGCCGGATTTTCGATGTCAGCTGGCTTGAGGTGTCCGCCTCGGCGGGCATCACGTCGGACTCGGACGGCAGCAAAAGCACGTCGTCGAAGGTCAGTCCGAGCATGGCGATCTTGGCCGGGTCGTCTCCGCCGGTCGGCGGCGCTAGTGCCTCAATCGCCGGCAGGCTGGTCCTGGTCGCTTCGGGCAGTGCGGTGTTCACGCTTGCCATGGTAATCGGTGCGAGAAAGGGTAGTGTTGTAACTGTGCACGAAGACTCGCCACACGATCCGTTCGACCGAGACCTGCCGTTCCACGGGCTGGGCGCTTCGGGGTGGGAAGGATTCGAGGACGACGACGTCCCGACCCCGATCGACGAGCAAGAGCGGGAGGCTATCGAGGAGGACTTGCTCGACCTTGAGGCCTTCGAGGAGCTGTTGCGGCCCAGGGGCGTCCGAGGTTTGGTGATTCTGTGTGACGAGTGCCACGAGGAGCACTACCACGATTGGGACATGCTTCGGTCGAACCTCAAGCAGCTGCTGCGTGCCGGCACGACCGCGCCGCACGAGCCGCCGTTCCAGCCGGACCCTCGGGACTATGTGAGCTGGGACTACTGCCGGGGCTACCGGGACGCGCATTTGCACGAGTCGTGGACCACCCGGCGCCGTCGGCGTTGATTTCGAAGCCTGCGCTGATTTCCGGGAAGGGCCGACGGTTACAAGTCGGCACACGAGCGTTGCGCAAGACTGCAATAAGTCAGTGCACAAGCATGTGGTTTTTCCTTGTTCTGCCTGGTATTTTCGGGTATAATCGAACGTATGAATGACACGGTGGGAACCGGTTCGGCGGTGAGGGATTTGTTCGCCGCGCTCGCAGAAGTGGAGCGCGAGGAGTCCCTGCTGCTCTCCCGGAAAGCGGTGCTGGTGGCGAGGATCGCCGAGAAGGTCGCGGAGCGCCAGATCGTGGAGGAG